>CAZBPU010000139.1:0-4896 GCA_964493845.1 uncultured Sulfurospirillum sp. | reverse complement strand
GGGCGATAAAGAAGCCGAAGAGAAGTTTAAACTAGTCAACGAAGCCTATCAAGTTCTAAGTGACCCTGAAAAAAAGTCAACTTATGATAGATATGGGAAAGCTGGACTAGACTCTCAAGGATTTTCTCACTTTAGTGATATGAATTATGAAGATATCATGGGTGACCTTGGAAGTATATTTGAGTCTGTATTTGGTGGAGGTTTTAGTAGTGGAGGACGTAGCCAAAGACGTCAAAGAAAATATCCACTTGATACTGAGGTAGAAGTTGATTTAGCCTTTAATGAAGCTATTTTTGGATGTAGTAAAGAGGTAAAATATAGTTATAAAAAACCTTGTGATGACTGTAATGGTACAGGAAGTAGTGATGGTAAAAAATCTGCATGTAGTGAGTGTGGAGGAAAAGGTCAAGTCTTTTATAGACAAGGTTTCATGACTTACTCTCAAACTTGTCCTCACTGCCAAGGTAAAGGCTCAACTATAGAAAACCCTTGTAAAACATGTAATGCAAAAGGTTATAGCGAAGAGAGTGATACAGTCAAAATAGATATCCCTGAGGGAATCGATAATGGCAATCGTATCAGAGTAGCAAGGCGTGGTAATATAGATGAACATGGAGAACAAGGTGACCTTTACATCCAAACCAATGTAGGAGAAGATGAGCATTTTCAAAGACACAACGATGATATCTACATCGAAGTTCCACTTTTCTTTACTCAAATTGCTCTAGGAGAAGACATAACTATACCAACTCTTAGAGGTGAAACTAAGTTAGAGATTCCAATGGGTGCAAAAGATAAGCAGCAGTTCGTTTTTAGAAATGAAGGTGTTAAAAATGTACATACTGGTGAACTAGGGAATATGATAGCTCAAATAAAGATACAATATCCTAAAAAATTAACTACCGAACAAAGAGAAATACTAACTAAACTACAAGAAGATTTTGGCATAGAGAGTAGTCCACATGAAAGTAGCTTTGATGGAGTAGTAGATAAAATAAAAGGCTGGTTTAAATAGAACACTTCATCTTAAATGGTGATAAAAAAATCACATACACTATAATCACAAACAGAAAATTAAAAAACCTATACATTATGATTGACCCCGTTCATGGGGTCATCATAAAAAACCCAAATTATTCAAAAAAATATGTCCATTCTATAGTAGAAAAAAAACTAAGTTGGATAGTAAAAAAACTTCTACATGTAAATAAAAGAAAATCTATATCTGAAATCTATAATAAAGAACAAAAAGTGCTACTTTTAGGAAATAAAGAATCTTTACATGTAAAGGACAATCTCTCAACCTTTTACAAACAAAAAACAATGGAAATAGTTCCAATTATTATAGACAAATGGGCTTTAAAAATGAAATTAAATCCTATCAAAATATCATTTAGAAAAACTAAAAGAAGATGGGGAAGTTGTAGTGCAAAAAATGAACTAAGCTTTACTTCTTCATTAGCACAACTTCCGTTAGAGTGTATAGAGTATATTATAGTCCATGAGCTATCTCATATAAAATATAAACACCATAAAAAAGATTTTTGGTTACTTGTAGAAAAGTTTATGCCAAACTATAAAGATTGTGAAAAGATACTAAAAGAGTATTCACCTCAAATCTAACTTATCAAACTCATTTTTTATATCTTCTATATCTTCTACACCTACTGAAATGCGAATTAAATCTATAGGTATACTGTTTTTTTCTAAAAGTTTTTTTCCCTCTTTAGACTTAATCAAATCATAATGAGCCAAATATATATAAGGCATCAAAAGAGTAAATTCTGTACCTAAACTTGGTCCTTTAGAAAAATTTAAATTATCATAAACTTCATCAAAAGGTAGATTGAAAGTCACTGAAATAACTCCACTTAAATCAGAAGTATATATTTTTTTTATAAAATCTTTTTGATGTAAATATCTCACCAATTCTCTTTTATTTTTATTTATTTTTTTGACTCTGCTCTCATAATTTTGTATTTCAATGGCCAAACGCTGCATATCTTTTATATAAGGACTATCTATATATTTTGTAAATTCTTCAATAGAGTATTTTGAGTTTTCACTAAGTATAAAACAACCCATAAGAACATCTGCATTTCCACAAGCAAATTTTGTGAGACTCTCTACAATCACATCTGCATACTCTTTTAAATCAAGATTATAAGGAGTTGCAAAAGTGGCGTCAATCACTAAAGCTATATCATACTTATCACAAAGTTTTCTTAATCTTTGTAAATCTACACTTTGAAGTAAAGGGTTTGTAGGTACTTCTGTGATGATAGCAGAGACCCTATCCCCTTGTATCTGTAAATACTCTTCAAGAATTTTTAAATTTGATACATCATAAAAAACTTTTGAATTTTTACTATAATATTTTACAACATTTGTACAATCAAGATATAACCAACCAAGTTGAACGATAGTATCTCGCCCTCTTCTTATATCTTGTAAGCCTTGCAGTACAGCATATATAGAATTCATTCCTGAAGTAGTTAAGCATATATTTTTTTCTGGTTGATTATAAGCACTAGCAAGAGTAGATATTATAATTTTAAAAGCACTATCTTTGTTTTCAAGTTTTTCTTCTTGTAAAAATTTTATAAGAGAGTTTTTAAAAAGAAAATTTTCAGCATATCTAGAAGACAGGTTACATCCAACATGTTGTATGAAACTAAGTACTTTTTTTAAATTAGATGAATCTTTATCTACTAAGACTATACCAAAATCTTCTTTGAAATTTATATTTGATTGTATATTATATTTTTGAGTAATAATCTTTGCAAATTTTTCTGAACTTACTATCACAATTTCTTGAGTATCTTTTATAAAATATTTTTCTTTTAAAAAATAGGTCATTTCTTTTAAGTATGGATGTAAAACAAATCTAGGATAACCTCTTGTTATCAGAGTATTTTTCCCTTCTTCATAAGCTATCACATCTTTAAATGTTGGGATAGAGACTGAAACTGCATGTATATTATCTTGTGGTAATGTTTCTCCGCAAAGGATACTTTTAAACATCTATAGCCTGTTTTATATCATATATTAAATCTAAAATTTTTTCTAAATTTGTCTCTACATATAAACTCATAAATATCCTATTTTTTATAATTATATCTTATTTAAAATAGATAAAACTGATATTTATCAGTAATGTGACCTAAATATTGCTCAATTAAATAACTTTATGTATATAAAAGTTACTATTATAATTTTTTGTACTTTAATTTATAAAATTATTATTTAAATTAAAATTTATCTGTTACAATTAAGTATCAGACTAAATAGGAGTGTATTTATGAAGAAATTTTTATATATAACTGATAGAGAAGAGTATACTGAACACAATTTCATAGGTCCTCTTTTTGAAAAATACCTACCAAAATATATGGATGTTGATATAGTTTACCTATCTAAATATAAGAGTTATTTTGAAAAAAGAAATGGGCGTTTTGTTGTTCCAATACATGAAAAAAAGAATATTCTAAAATATCTTGGTGAAAATGATATAGATATATCCTCATATGATTATGTTGTTGTTAGAAATATGTATGATATACTAGATACTATTCTATCTCTGAGAGATACTTACAATATAAAAGTAGGATATAGACTATCTTTTCCAAAACTTGCTTCCAAATTAGAACACGCAAAAGCGGAAAATAGGTCAAATATACTGCTTGAAATAGATAAAAAAGTAAGGACTTACACTAGAACAAAAATAATCAATCAATGTGACATATTCTTACCAACATCACAAGGATTAAAAGATATTTACTGTCCAGATGTAACCACAAAAACTCATATACTCCGCTCGGGGATTGACCCTGATAAAGTACATTCAAAAATTAGCCGTGGAGATGATCAAATAATATTTGCTTACAATGGAACACTTAGTAAATTAAGAAGTTTTAAAACTGTACTAGAAGCCTTTAGTAAGTTAGAACATGATAATTGGAAACTATATATTTCAACCAAAGATAGAGATATAGCAAATGATTGTTTAAGTAATTTTAATTTTTCAAAAAATCAAGTTGAAGTTACAGAAGCAGAGACTAAAGATGAACTATTAAATTTAATGGCAACTTGCGATATAGGACTCTCTTTACTCCCAAATATTGATCTGTTTAATACCTCTATCCACTTAAAAACAGTAGATTACTATACAACTTCAATTCCAACTCTTATGACAGATAGCAGTAAAAACAGAGAAATATTTACTGATAATGTAAATGCTTGGTTATGTCCTTTTGATAAAGATTCTATACATAAAAAATTAGATAAGATAATGAAAACACCAAAAAGTGAAATAAGAATCATGGGTGTAGCAGGACAAGCAAGATTACTAGATAAAAGAGATTATAGAAAAATAGCAAGTATGCTTGCAGAGGCTATGAATCTACTCTAAATAAAGCTCAATTTATTGAGCTTTTAATTCCCTTATGATAAAATACCTAAAATAAGGTAATAAAGGTTACAAGTGAGTAAGAAATCGTTAAAAGAAAAAATTATAAATTATGTCTATACATTATCAAATCAACCAGTTATTTTTAGAGACTTACTATCTGCAAATAGTCATTATAATGAAAAAATGTATGTAGACCCAGGTAAACTTGGATTTCGTTTAAATATACTTAGAGCATATATAACATATCTCATACTGTGTACAATAGTTATTATTCCTCTTATAGGAATAACTCACTACTTCCTAAAACATATGAATTTTCACTTTTCTGTATTGGGAGCAGTTTTAGTAACTAGTGCTGTTTTTGTAGGATTTGATTTTTTTAAGGCTTGGATAAGAGATGCTATTACATTAAAACTTATAAAAAAAGCTTGGTTAGTTCATTTTCCATACTTTTCATATGATAAATATAGTAAAAAAGTAGAAGA
>CAZBPU010000138.1:0-4919 GCA_964493845.1 uncultured Sulfurospirillum sp. | reverse complement strand
TAAAAGTAAATTTAAAAATGGAGTTCTAACAATAACCATACCTAAGGCCTAATTTCTAAAGGCAACAGGGGTAGTGCTATCAAGTAAACTTTTATAAAAACAAGCTTTTCCTCTTCCTTGCTCTTTTGCTTCGTAAAGAGCAAGATCGGCTTGTTTAAATATTTCACTGGTTTTCAATTGGTCATCATTAAATATAGATACACCAATACTTACAGTTATTTCATAGGTGATATTTTTTAAAATAAAAGGAGTTTTTATAGTTTTTATTATTTTTTTTGAAATATTTTTTGCAGATTCTTTAGCTAGGACTAAATCACTAGGTAAGTTATCAAGAACAATTATAAATTCATCGCCACCAATCCTAGATACTATATCTTGTTTTCTTACAGATAAATTTAATCTTTTTGCAACTTGTATTAGTAGTTCATCTCCCTCATCATGACCGTATGCATCATTTAATAATTTGAATTTGTCTAAGTCTAAAAAAAGAACAGCTATGCTTTTGTTGGTTCTTGTGATGGCGTCTATACTCTTTTCTAATTGTTCTATTAAAAGCCTTCTGTTTGGCAAATCTGTAAGAGGATCATAAAAAGCAAAGTGATTTATGTTTTCCTCAGCTTTTTTTCTATCAGTTATATCTTGTTTTATTGCAATAAAGTTTTGAATATCATTGTTTTTATCAAGAACGGGAGTTATACTTAACTCTTCATGATAAAAACTTCCATCTTTTCTTTTATTGATAAGTTCATTTTTCCATGGCTTTTTGTTTAAAATAGTTTTCCACATATCTTCATAAAATTTTTTCGGCTGTTTGCCCGAGTTCATAAACTCTTTTGGATCTTTTCCCATAACCTCTTGGGTTTTATATCCTGTTAGTTTTTCAAAAGATGCATTTGCCCATTGGACATGAGCGTTTATGTCTGTTATGATTATGGCGTTAGCACTTGCTTCGAGCGCTTTTGTTAAAAGAAGCATTTGGTTTTCTTTTCTTTTATTTTCGCTTATATCTCTAAAAACAGTTACTATTTGAGATTTTTGATTCTCTTCTAAAATAAACTTACTACTCAAATCAACAGATATAACCTTTTTATCTTTACATGTAAAAAACTCTTCTGTAGTGCGAAATTCTTTATTATCGATGACTCCTTTTAATATAGAACAATCTTTTTGAGGAATATGTTGATTAGCGTAATGAGAATGAAATAAACTATGAGCACATTTACCAAGCAACTCCTCTTTTTTATATCCTAAAATTTTACAAGCCTCAGGGTTAACATACTCTATAATGCCTTTGATATTCATCACATATAAACCTTCAGCTAGTGTATCGATTATTGAGTTAAACCATAGTTTTTGCTGATTTAAGCTGTCTGCTTTGTTTTTGATAATAAAAATTAATTTTATAATTATAAGAGTTATTATGAGTATAAAAATAGCAATTAAATTAAAATATTTTATAATTAACGGCATAGCTAGAACTTTACGATAAGATATTAGATATCCTTCTATTTGATTTTCTATATCTTTCATTGGTAAAAATGATACTTCATAGTCGCCACTCTTAATTTTTACAAATGTTTCGTAGGCATTTCCTTGATTCATGGATTTAAGGAGTTTTTTATCAGAGTGGAGTTTTTTATTGATTTGTATGGCTATATTTGATAATGGTTTTGGTGAGTCTATTAGGTATTGATTGGCATCCTCTTGCAGATAATTTGGATTGATTGAAGAGATGCTATATAAGAATTTTTGTGTTTTAAATATTTTTGAGTCAATTTGTTTTTTATTTACAATTAAAGCATATTCTTTTTTTTTATCAAGCGAAGAGAGAGTCTTTGTGATAGCACTTGTTGTTAAGCTAATCTCAACACTTCCGATATATTGATTTTTATAACGAATTGGAAAAACATTTCTAAACCCTGATGCTACTTTGCCAGTTTCAAAACTATTTATGATTATGTGTTTAGTGTTGGCAATTTTTATGCTTTTTTGACTATGAAAAAGATTGTCTCCAGATTTACTTGGTTTGTGAAATCTTAAAAAGCTATCACCATTTTCGAGATTAAATTGGAATTGTCTTATGCCTTGAGTTTTAAGTTTTGTATATAAAGGGTAGAGTTGTTTATATAGTAAGCCCCTATATATATTTTGTTCAACACCTTTAGATATGGAACCTTTATAAAAAAGTTCTAGTACTGCGTCTTGTTTAATTTGTTGAGTAAAAATATTTTTGGTAAGAAGTCCGTATTTTTGTATGCTTGCTCTATATGTGATATCTAGAGTTGAAGTACTTTGTTCAAGCAAGGATTTTTCTTTGCTCTCTTTTAGTTCTTTTAAATACATCATTAATACTATTGAGATAATACATGCTATCAAAACAATAGTAGTATGTAAGTTAACAAATTGTTTTTTTGAAGCTGAAGACATTAAAAATTACCTTTTTTAGGTATGTTTGTAGTGTCCTTTAATATCCTAAGATTATCATAGTCACTATCCTTTGCTTCTTTGCTTCCATATCTAATATTTTTACCCCAGCACTGAAATTCTTCTTTTTGGGCATTTTTTATTATTTGTATAATTTTGTTTAAAGTGGCTGGCTTTATTGTTGCTTTATTTCCTACTAAAGAAAAACCGGGGAGAAGAGGTGTTGTAGCTAACTCTTTTAGCCCAAGATTTGAATACTTTTTAGCTATACTGCTTTTCACTCCACCAAAACCAAACTCTCCTCTAACGACGCTAAGGGCAACAGTATCATGTCTTCCTAGGTATCTATATTTGTTATTTTCTAAGCTATTGTTTTGCTCTTTTAGGAGTGCATTTACGCTTAGATACCCACAAGTTGAAAGAGGTTGGGTAAGAGCTATTTTTTTATTTATTATATTTTTTATTTTTGTATTAGTTGTTGCAAAAGTTATAAGAGAACATGTGTAAAATGCGTCACCATTACTATTTTTAAAATGAACCAATGGGATAGCCGAGGGATATTTTTCTTTTAATTCAATATAAGGAAGTGGTCCAAGATAAGCAAGATCTATTTTGTTTTGCTTGAATTTTTCTAATATATCTGCATAGTTTTTGTTATAATCTATTGTGATTTTCTTGTTTAACTTTTTTTCTAAGTATTTTATCATAGGGGTAAATTGAGTAAGTGTAACTTTAGCATTTTCCATAGGAAGTGGTGAAAATACTAAAGTATCTTTAGCAAAAACAGAAGAACAAAGAGACAAAAATAAAATAATTTGTAAAATTTTCAACATACAAATACCTCTATTTATAATCTAACATATCAATATTATCTGAAATAAGCTTAAGGTAAGTTAGTTCCTATATTCGATGGGAATTGCATTTGATAGAAGTGAGCGTTTTAATGGTCTGGAAAATTCAGGTAGTTTTTCCATGGTATTTTCTACATGTAGATAATTTTGCAAGTAGTAGGTGCCACTATATTGTCTTTTATCTAAATCATTTATGATTTCATTTATATCTTGTTCGTCTAGCAAATCTGTATGTACTGTTGTTCTTACTTCAAAAGGAAATTTTTTATCTATTAACATATCTAGTGTTTTATAAAACTTTTCAATAGAATCATTTTTGGTAATATCTTTAAATTTTTTAGCAGGGGCTTTGTAATCGAGTGCGATGAAATCAATCAAAGAAAAATCAATAAGCTCTTTAAGTACATCTGGATTAAGTCCATTGGTGTCGACTTTTATCTTAAAGCCTAGCTCTTTAATCTTTTCGCAAAGTTCTAAAATATTGGGATTTAGAGTACATTCTCCTCCACTTAGAACAACTCCATCAAGACGATGAACTCTTGTTTTTAAAAAGCTCAAAAGCTCATCGTTTGTATACTTGCCCTCACCATGTACAATGTTTGAATTGTAGCAGTAAGGACAACGCATATTGCATTTTGCAAACCAAAATATACAAGCTAAATGATTAGGATAATCAAGTGTTGTAAATTTGGTTATATCATAAACGCTTTTACTAGCAAGAAAGTTTTTCTTCAAACTTTAATCTTTCGTTATGCTCGCCAGTTTTACCTACATTGAAACTCTCAACAGGTCTATGATAACCCATAACTCTAGTGTAAACTATACACTTAGTTCTTTTAGACTCAAGCTTTTTTAATATAGCTTCTCTACTCATGCTTCCTCCTTTTGGAAATTTTGGATTAACTCTTCGTCACATTTAGGACAAAACTCATGCTCTCCACTTATATAACCATGCTTTTCACACACAGAAAAGACTGGTGTCAAGGTTATATAAGGCATCCTGTAATTGGTTATTACATTTTTAATCATTTTTCTACAAGCTTCTGCAGAGCTTATACGCTCTTTCATATAGAGGTGAAGAACGGTTCCCCCTGTATATGCGCACTGCAAATCATCTTGCAAGTCAAGAGCTTCAAATGGATCAGCTGTATAATCAGCAGGTAGTTGAGAAGAGTTTGTATAGTAGATATTATCACCATATCCAGCTTGTAAAATCTCAGGGTATCTCTTTTTATCTTCTTTTGCAAAACGATAAGTTGTTCCTTCTGCGGGAGTGGCTTCTAAGTTATATAAGTTTCCAGTCTCTTCTTGATACTGAACCATTTTTTCTCTCATGAACTCTATAACTTCATCAGCAAATTTCATTCCAAATTCGTCTGCTATATTGTGTTTATCCTCTGTAAAATTTCTAATCATTTCATTTACGCCATTTATACCAATGGTAGAGAAGTGATTTGCGAATCCAGGGAGATACCTTTGTGTATAAGGATATAATCCTCTATCGTACATCTCTTGAACAAAAACACGTTTTTTTTCTAATGTTGATTTAGCTAAGTCCATCAGTCTTTCAACTTGCCTAAGAACTAACTTTTTATCACCTTTGTATGCATATCCTAATCGAGCTAAGTTTAGTGTAACTACACC
>CAZBPU010000137.1:0-4971 GCA_964493845.1 uncultured Sulfurospirillum sp. | reverse complement strand
AAAAAGATATAATGTAACCTATGTTACAGACAAAATAGTTTTTATAGAGTAAACTGCTTAGTATATTAAAATACTAGGAGTATATAATGAAATGTAACGTAGGCGGAATGGATAGAATAGCAAGGATAATATTAGGTTTAGCACTAGTAGGATTGGCATTTTTTACAAATCAACCTTGGGCTTATTTAGGAGCGATTCCTTTAGTTACAGGACTTGTAGGTTTTTGCCCAATATACCCAATATTTGGTGTTAGTAGTAAATGCGATAAAGGTGAAAGTTGCGAGACAAAATCATAGAAGAGAAATACTCTTTTTTCAAAGATTTTAACGACCAAGAAAAAGAGAAGTTTTTTAGTCATGCCAAAAAAGTGAGTTTTTCGAAAGATGAAATTCTCTTTTGGCAAGGCGATTTGTGTGGAGGTATACTCTATATCACAAAAGGAACTTTAAAAGTATATCTACAAAATGAAGATGGTGATGAAATAACACTTTATAACGTAGAAGCTGGTGAGCAGTGTGTAGTAAATACTTCAAGCACTATTACTTCAACACCAGCTTTAGGTAGTGCAGTCACACTTAGTGATGTTGAGGGTTACATACTAGATACTAAAAGTGTGAAAGAGCTTATGAAATACTCAGATATATATCAAGAGTATATGTTTAGTCTTTTTGCATTAAAACTTACATCTTTGGCAACTTTAGTAGAAGATATCAAATTTAAGCCTCTAAAAGAGAGGATACTATCTTTCTTAAAAGCTAAAAATGAACAAAAGATAGAGATAACCCACGATAAAATAGCCCAAAACCTAGGAACTTCCAGAGTTGTTGTAAGTAGGATTCTAAAAGATTTAGAAGAAGAAGGGCATGTTAAACTATATCGTGGTTTTATCCATATTTAAAACCTTATCTTTTTATGATTTTTTTCTTTTTTTGATAGTTGCTTTTTTCTTAGCATTTCTATCAGTTAGTTTTTTTCTTCTCATACCAACAACATTGTTTGCAGTTTTATTTCTTCTTTCTTGACTACGCTCAATCTTAGCTTTTATTGTGTGTTTATTGGCCTCTTTTTCAATCCAATCTTTTGGTTCAAAGCCTTCAAAAAACTCTACTTGAAGAGCATATTTTAGTAGCCTTTCAATATCTTTTAAAACACTTTTTTCTTCTTTAGAAACCAAAGAGATAGCCTCACCAGTATTTCCAGCTCTACCTGTTCGACCAATACGATGGATATAATCTTCAGCATCTCCAGGAAGCTCATAGTTAATCACATGAGGAAGCTCTTCTATGTCCAATCCCCTAGAAGCTATGTCTGTAGCCACAAGAACTCGAATAGTTCCAGCTTTAAAATCTTTGAGTGCTTTTGTACGTTTTGAATGGGCCTTTTCTCCATGTAAAATTAGTGTTTTTAAACCACTATCATTAAGATATTTACCTACTTCATCTGCACTTTGTCTAGTTTTTGTAAAAACCAATACTTGATGCCAGTTACGTGAACCTATCATATATGATAGAAGTGCTGATTTTTTATCTTGGTCACATATATATATAGTTTGTCTAACTTTTTTTGCTAAATCACCTTGGTTGTTTATGTTAACCTTGGTAGGTTTTATCAAAGTTAACTCTGAAAATCGCTTAACAGACTTGCTTTGTTCCACTGAGAAAAGAAGTGTTTGTCTTTTTTTGGGAATCATATTTGAGATAGTTACAATCTCTTCCCAAAAACCCATATCTAAAATCCTATCTGATTCGTCAAATATGACTATTTGTACATGAGAAAGATTGATATTATCTTGTTTTATATGTTCTAGCAAACGCCCTGGTGTTGCTACTAAAATATCAATTCCACGTTCAAGTTTTTTAGTTTGTGGTGTAAATTTAACACCACCATGAATTGCACCACTTTTTAATGAAAGGTTTTTTCCATAAGCTTCAATACTTTTTCCAACTTGTGCTGCAAGTTCTCTAGTAGGTACCAATATAAGTGCTCTGATTTCTCTTTTTATATTTTGTTTTATTTTTTTCTTGTTTAATAGTTGCAAAAGAGGAAGTGTATATGCAGCTGTTTTACCTGTTCCTGTTTGTGCTGTTGCCATCACATCTTTTCCTTCTAATACTAAAGGGATAACTTTTTTTTGAACAGATGTTGCTTTTGTATAACCTAAATCTTTGACTGTCATAGTCAACTCAGGTACTAAGCCTAGTTTTTCAAACGACATAAATATTTCCTTGTTTTGTCTTTTTGTAGTTGTAGTATTGTTTTGTATATATATACATATAAATATTAAATAGAATTATATCTAAATTTAGAGATACCTTTGTGTTATAATCAATAAATAATTTACTTAAAGAAAAGATAAACACAAAAGTATGAAAAATTTGCCTATTAATGAAGTGATATCAGATATAAAACAGACTTTTAAAAACAAAAGAAGATTGATTCTTCAAGCTCCTCCTGGTGCTGGTAAGAGCACAGTTGTTCCTTTGTGTTTTTTAGATGAGCCTTGGCTTGAAGGTAAAATTATCATTATGCTTGAGCCAAGAAGGATTGCTGCTCGTATGGTAGCTAGTCGTATGGCTTACACTTTAGAAGAAGAACTTGGGCAAAGAGTTGGTTATCAGGTAAAGATGGAAAGTAAGTATTCTAAACAGACTAAGATACTTGTTGTTACGGAGGCAATCTTAGTGAGAAAACTTCAAAGTTCTCCTGAGCTTGAAGATGTAGCTATGATTATATTTGATGAGTTTCATGAAAGAAGTATACATATTGACCTTTCACTTGCTTTATCTTTGCAAGTTCAAGAACTTTTGAGAGATGATTTACGACTTTTGATTATGTCAGCCACTCTAAATGCTTCTTTATTAGCTACTCTTTTAAAAAATACTCCAACTATAAACTCAAAAGGTAAGATTTTTGATATAGAGTATAGTTATCTAGATGAGCATATCTCTATGCCAAATTATAAAAATATAAACAGTTTACTTCTTGATACAATTTTAAAAGCTTTTAAAAATGATGATGGAGACATGTTGGTTTTTTTAGCAGGAGTGAAAGAGATAAAAATACTTCAAAAGAAACTGCAAGATATATTGGTATCATCTGAGGTAGAAATTTTACCTCTATACTCTACTTTATCCAAGATAGAACAAGACAGAGCTATAACAAAAGCCAAAACAAGAAAGATAATTCTTTCAACCAACATAGCTCAAACATCTTTAACTATAGATGGAATAAAGATTGTCATAGATAGTGGATTGGAAAAACTTTCAAGATACAACTATGCAACTGGTATGAATCATCTAGAACTTAATTTTATCTCTAGTGATTCAGCGACACAAAGAGCAGGCAGAGCAGGAAGACTTACAAATGGAAAATGCTATAGGCTTTGGCATAAAAGTAAAATCCTTCAAAAAGAGACAAAACCAGAGATACTAAGGTCTGATTTGAGTTCAGTTGTATTAGATTTAGCCATGTGGGGTGTAGATAAGTTTGAAGAGCTTCTTTGGTTAGATATACCTAGTGATGAAGTGTTGCAAAGTACAAAAGAGGTTTTACGTGAGCTAATGATGCTTGATAACTCTTATAAGATAACTAAGTTTGGTAAAGATGCTCTTAGTTTAGGACTTCATCCTCGTTTTGCTTATATGATTTTAAAAGCCAATGAGCTTGGCTATGCTTATGAATCAACACTCCTTGCAGCATTATTAAGTGAAAAGGATATTTTTAAATACTCTTATAAAGATAGTGATTTAAAATCAAGATTTGCTCATGTCTATGAAAAAGATTATGAAAATATTCATATAGATAGATATAGAGTAAAAGAAGTATTAGTTCAAGCAGAACTTTTTTATAAAAAATTAAAATCCATAAAACAGATAGTAAAAAAAAGAGCTTTATTTGATTTGGATATGGTTGGGGTATTGTTACTTTTAGCATATCCTGATAGATTGGCAAAAAAAAGAGTGAAAGATGGAGCAAAGTATAAACTAAGCAATGGCAAAGGAGCAATCTTAAGCAGTGAAGATACACTTTTTAATGAAGAGTATCTAGTTGTACCATCTTTACATGTAAAAGAGTTAGATTCGTATATACACTTAGCTTGTAGTGTTGATTTGGAAGATATAAAAAAGTATTTTAGTCCATTTATAGAGGTTAAAGAGTTAGTAAAGTATAACAAAAGCAGTGACAAACTAGAGATGAGAGAAGAGGGTTATTTTTTAAAGTTAAAGCTCTTTTCAAAAGCAATCACAAAAAAAGAAAATATAGATTTTCAAAGTATATTACTAAATACAGTAAAAGAAGAGGGCTTAAGTCTTCTATCTTGGAGTAAAAAAGTCAACAATTTACGAGATAGAGTAAATTTTGTCATAGCACATAAGATGATGGACTTAGAAAGTTTTAGTGATGAAAATCTACTTGATACTTTAGAAGTTTGGCTTGCGCCATATTTGCAAAATATAAGTAGTATAAAAGAGTTAAAAAACTTAGATATGTACAATATCCTTTTATCTTTTATCTCTTGGGATAAGCAAAAAAAGCTAGATGAGTTAGCACCTACGAGCATAAAAGTCCCAAGTGGCTCAAATATATCTATAAACTATGAAGATACAGATAAACCATCTTTACATGTAAAGATTCAAGAAGTATTTGGTTTAAAACAGACACCAAAGATACTAAACAACACTTTATCTTTGCAACTCCATCTTTTAAGTCCAGCAAAAAGACCAATCCAAATAACTTATGATTTAAAAAGCTTTTGGGAAAATTCTTATGATGAGGTAAGAAAAGAGTTAAGAGGAAAATACAAAAAACACTATTGGCCAGAGAATCCATATGAAGCAGTAGCGACGAAAAAAACTAAAAAGTATATGTAGTTTATGGTTAATTTTGATATGATTCAATAAAAATATAGGATAGATATGAAATTTGAACTTAAAGATGATTATATTGAGTTGTATAAGCTTATAAAAATTA
>CAZBPU010000136.1:0-5054 GCA_964493845.1 uncultured Sulfurospirillum sp. | reverse complement strand
GATGGAAAACCAATGATATCTATGATGGTAAGCAATGGTGGAAAAACAGAAAATATTATTTTAAGTGATGGAGCTACTTTAGCAGATACGCCAGTCTTTTTTACTCTAAATAATGACCATAAAAGTAAAAGTAAATTTAACGTAAATGTTTATATAAGAGATGGAAAATTTTATTTTAAATCAGATGAAGATATTGGTTGGTTTAAGATGGCATTAAACAAAAGAGGAACTTATATAGCAGGCGAAGAGCATGAGTTTATAGGTGGACAGCTTTATACTTTAGGAGATACAAATTTTGCTCCAAAAGTTATTAGTTTAAAAGCAAAAGAGAAGATAATAAGCAATAAACTTCCTATGAAAAGAGGAGGACGAAGTCTTTCAGCAGTTATAGTAGACCTTGATTTTAAAGGTGAAACTAAAGAAGTAGCTATGTATGGTATGGGAAAAGGTGCCAAAGGTTATGCAAAAGTAGTTAATGTAGCAGGAACTAACTTCACTTTAGAGTGGGGCTCACAAGTTTTTAAATTACCTTTTGGTATTAAACTTATTGATTTTCAATTAGACAGATATCCAGGATCTAGTTCACCAATGTCATATGCAAGTGAAATTGAAGTTGTAGATATACAAAGGGGAGTAAATATTCCTTATAGAGTTTATATGAACCACGTTTTAGATTATAGAGGCTTTAGATTTTTCCAAGCATCGTATGATACGGATGAGATGGGAACAATTCTCTCAGTCAATAGTGACCCTGGAAAATGGCCAACTTATATAGGATATATATTACTTACAATAGGATTACTATTTAACATGATAAACCCAAAAAGTCGTTTTAGAAAACTTGCTAGTATGATTCAGCGAGATATGGACAAAATAAAATCAGTCGTAGTTGCATTTTTGATGGTATTTGGACTGCTTAGTGTTAGTCAACTTCAAGCAAATGAAAGTGATGCTCTTAATTTTCTTAAAAAATATGATAAAGTACATGCCGATAAATTTGGAGAAATACTTGTACAAAGTGCAGATGGTAGAATAAAACCGATAGATACTATATCAACAGAAGTTTTAAACAAAGTATATAGAAAATCAAATTTTGAAGGTTTGAGTGCAAATCAAGTTATATTAAGTATGATGGCAAGTCCTGGTGAATGGCAAATTCAACCTATGATCCATGTTTTTCATCCTGAACTTAAAAAATTATTGGGTATACCAGCAAATCAAAAAAAGGCAACTTTCAATGATTTTTTTGAGGCAACAGGAAAACATGCGTATAAATTGCAAAAGTATGCGGAAGAGGCAAATCGTAAAAAGCCAGCACTTAGAACTAAGTTTGACAAAGATGTTATAAAAGTAGACGAGAGAGTAAATATCTGTTATTTTGTATACACGGGTGAAATTTTTAAAATGATTCCAAAAATTGGTGATCCAAATAACAAATGGTATAGTCCAAAGAGCGCAATATCTCTTTTTGATAAGAGTGAGAGTAGTGATGTACGATCTCTTTTAGCAATATATTTTGATGCTATAGCAAAAGGTTTAGAGAGTGGAGATTGGAATGATGCTAACAAGGCAGTAGATAAGATAAAATCTTATCAAGAGCAATATGCTTCTGATATTATGCCAAGTGAAAGTCGTATCAATGCAGAAATGTTTTTTAATAAAGCTGCAATTTTTCAAAAATTAACACCTTTTTATCTTCTTAGTGGTTTGATTTTACTGTTTTCTATATTTGCAAAAATGATTAAACCTACAATATCAATTAAACTAGTAACTAAAATTGTATTTGGTATTACATTACTTGCATTTGCAATTCATACTTTTGGATTGGGATTAAGATGGTATATAGCACAACATGCTCCATGGAGTGATGGATATGAATCGATGATATATATAGCTTGGGCTATTGTTATTGCCGGTCTATTTTTCTCAAGGCAATCAGTTGTATCACTAGCACTTACTTCTATACTTGCAGGAGTTACACTTTTTGTTGCACATCTTAGTTGGATGGATGCACAGATAACTACACTAGTACCAGTTTTAAAATCATATTGGTTAAATATACACGTATCAGTTATAACTGCTAGTTATGGCTTTTTAGGTTTATGTGGATTATTGGGTTTCTTTACGCTAATACTATTTATAATCAGATCAAAAAATAAAAAATCTAATTCAAATGAAGAGATAGATAGAAATATAGTAGAAGCAACTAGAATTAATGAAATGGCTATGATTTTAGGATTAAGTCTTCTTACCGTAGGAAACTTTTTAGGTGGAGTTTGGGCAAATGAGTCTTGGGGTAGATATTGGGGTTGGGATCCTAAAGAGACATGGGCTTTAGTATCTATTTTGATATATGCTGCAATTGTACACTTTAGATTTATAAAAGCTCTTAATAATCAATTTGCATTTGCTGTAGCATCTACTATAGCATTTTCTTCAATTATTATGACTTATTTCGGTGTAAACTTTTATCTTTCAGGTATGCACTCTTATGCATCAGGAGACCCTGTTCCTATTCCTATGTTTGTTTATTATAGTATAGCTGTTGTAGCTGCTGTAATAGCTTTAGCATGGAGAAATAGAAATTTAGCAAAGACACTTTAGTACTGTAAGGGGGACTTTTAAAGTCCTTTTTGCTACAATACTTCTATAAAGGTAGTTAAAAGTGGAAAAAGGTCTTGCTGTAGCACTTATAGTAGCTCTATTGATTATTATTATACTAGTATTAGTTGTTGTCTTTTCATCTATGGGTAAAAAAAGTAGCAAGGTTAGAGTAGTAAAAAAAGGAACTACTGCAAAAGGAAAAAAATATACTATAGAAGATATGGTAGAATTAGCTGCAAATAGAAATACAACTAAAAATGAACTAACAAATGCCATTATAAAAGTATCTAAAGAGTTCAAATTTCCTTCTAAAATAAAAGGCAAAATTCCAAAAGGTATTAAAGTATATCTTAATTTTGTACTTCTTATAGCAAGTCATAAAAAAGCAGATGCAAAACTTATAGCATTTATGAACAATGAATTAAAAAAAGCAAATAGTGATTATGGAACAGAGATAGATATATATGAAAATGAAGGTTTAAGACAAAGAGCCAATAGATCTTAGTTTAAGATGTATGGTGATCCCAAGGGGATTTGAACCCCTGTTACCGCCGTGAAAGGGCGGGGTCCTGGACCACTAGACGATGGGGTCGCACAAAAAAATGGTGTCCTGTGTTGGATTCGAACCAACGGCCACTTCCTTAAAAGGGAAATGCTCTACCAGCTGAGCTAACAAGACATAATTTTAAAAAGATAAAAAAATCCTAAATTTAAACTGTCACCTTTTAAACTTAGATATGATTTTTTTGAAAAGTATCATGGCGCGGCGGACGAGACTCGAACTCGCGACCTCCGGCGTGACAGGCCAGCATTCTAACCAACTAAACTACCGCCGCGCATGAAAAATGGTGGTCGCTACAAGACTCGAACTTGTGACATCCACCTTGTAAGGGTGGCGCTCTACCAACTGAGCTAAGCGACCGATAATAAATTGTCCAGGATACATTACAAACAACTAAAATGGCGACCCCAAGGGGATTTGAACCCCTGTTACCGCCGTGAAAGGGCGGGGTCCTGGACCACTAGACGATGGGGTCGCACAAAAAAATGGTGTCCTGTGTTGGATTCGAACCAACGGCCACTTCCTTAAAAGGGAAATGCTCTACCGGCTGAGCTAACAAGACACGCTCTAAGTTGTTCTATCTCGTAATGAGGTTGAAATTATAGACAAATAAATATCATTTGTCAAGAGTATTTTAAACTTTTTCTCAAATTTAGAAAAAAACATCTTTTCCTACGTGCAATAGTAATCTAAATGCATGATAACAGCTCTGTTTTTGTATATATTCTCTATTACCTTGAAGAAGTAATCTCTCTACTATAATTTCACCATTTTTAGAACGTGCTCCTACAAAAACTGTTCCTACTGGTTTAGATTCACTTCCTCCATTTGGTCCTGCAATACCACTTGTAGCAAGAGCAAAGTCAGATGAACTTCTTTTTAATACACCTTCAAGCATCTCTCTTATACAAAGTTCACTTACTGCTCCATAGTTTTTAAATGTATTTTCATCAACCCCTAACCAAGCTTTTTTAATGCTGTTTGAGTAGCTTACAATACTTCCATTAAAAACTTCAGATGAACCACTTATACTTGTTATCATCGAAGCAATTGCGCCACCTGTGCAGCTCTCTGCAACGGTGATTGTTTTATTTGCATTTTTAAGAGAGTTTACTATGTGAGTTAAAATATCTTCATTTTCTATAAATTTATCTGGAAAAAGAGATTTTACTGATTTTAAAAACTGTTCTAAATCTCCATATTTGTATGCGTTAGCTTCTATGTAGCTCCATCCCTCTACTATAGAGGTTGAAGTTAATTTGATTTCATAGGTATCCGCTAGAGGAGCTAAAAGTATTTTTGTTGAATCTTCGTCTAATCCTATGAGTGAAAATTTTGTTGAACTATCTGTATAGGTAAGAAATATTTGAGGTAGTTTTTCATTCTCTTTTGCTCTTAAAATATTTACTTTTTTACTATTGTAATCAATGAGATATGAATTGTTACTATACTCTTTTGATTTTGATGGTATAAGAGTGTCATTTTTTAACTCTAAAACATCTTCATTTAGAGTAGCTATTATTTTCCCTACGATATTAAAACTATCATCAGAAGCTATGATTAGAGTTTGGTTGGAGTTATTTATGATTTTTTCTAATGCTTCAAAGAGATGGTTTTCATTTTTATCCAAAAATATCTTTTGATGTGGAGTTTTTACATGTAGAGTTATTTCTGAGTCAATATACTCTAAAAATGGTCTGTTTATTTTTAGTGATTTTCCTATGATTATAAGGGTGGTTGCCATTAAAAACCTTTTTTGTCTATTATAACATAAGTAGGTTATACAGAAGCTGCGCTTCATGCTTAAGTGAGAGGAATTTTTATGGAGCTTTGCTCTATAAAAAGGAGAAATTAAATAGCTTTTAGCTATAATCGCATAATTTTATAT
>CAZBPU010000135.1:1790-5106 GCA_964493845.1 uncultured Sulfurospirillum sp. | reverse complement strand
CACTTTTTACTCTTTTTTAAAGTTAAATTGCTACTACTTCAATCTTTTCATTTGTCAGATAAACTAAATACGCAGATACTTTTTTACTACTAATTGCACTCAATGCTTTTTTATAAAGTTTCACTTGAGCGATATGAGTGTCATTTATATGTTTTGAGCTTTTATAGTCTATGACTATCATCTCATCATCTTTTTCTATCAACAAGTCTATCTGTTTTCGCTCGCCACCAAAAACTAAAGGTTGTTCTTTATAGAGTTTACCTCCCTCTACTAAAGATAAAAACTCTCTATTTTCTAGAAGAATCACAATTCGTCTGTATATACTATCTAGATTTTGTTGACTTAAAATACTAGAGTATCTATTACATGTAGAGATATATGCGTTTTTTAGTGAAGTTGAAGTAAACTCACTCATCATCTCTAAACAGTGGTGCATAGCAAGTCCATAAGTTATAGCAAAGTGGTCTGATTCATTTACTTCATCTTTTTTACTACTCTCTTGTGTCCCATGGCTTTGTAATGTTTGGCTCATAACATGCAAAGGTTTATCTTTACATGTAGAGCTCTCTTTTACCTCTACAACACCTCTTTTTAACTCTTCAAGCTCCAAATGCTCATAAGCACTACTCTTATTTTTTGCTACTACTATCAAAGAACTCTCTGCCCTTGTAAAAGCTACATAGTGCATATTTAAAACATCTTCTTTTACTAAAATTTCCTCTTTTGCTTTTGCTTTTGCATACTTCTTATCTATAAACTCTCTTTGTATTACTCTTTGATATATCCCTACTAAATCTATATCATCATACTCATAAAGCAGAGTTCCAGCGCCACCTCTTTTTTTACCAAGTCTATCAGCTACGATAACATGCTCAAACTCTAAACCTTTTGATTTATGGATAGTTAGTATTTTTATACCATCATTGTCTTCACTCTTTGCATCTTCACTAAAGCTATCACACTCAAACAAAAATGACTCAATATCTTCATATCTACTGCTTAACTCAACTAGCTTTATAATATCCATATCATCTTCAAATATCTCATATCTTCTTACAATAGAGATGATAAGTTGCATTGGAGTTCTGTTTAAATTTAACCAGCTTACATCTAAGGGCTCTCTCCAATCAAAGCCAATAGCAACTAAAAAACTCTGCTTATAAATCTCATCTTTAAAGTAAGCATACTTTAACAAATCTAAGATTGCTCCAACGATAGGAACACTTATAAGCTTGATAGTAGCTTCTGTCTGGACATTTATGTTTTTAATGTTTTCCAATAATTTGTCTTTTAGCGTTTTAGCATCTTTGTTTTTATGAGTAAGTATTGCTATATCTTTAGGCTCTACCCCTTTTTCAAGTAAAAATTCAACTTTTTCTAAAACTAAATCCTCTACCTCATCGCTAAAAGCAACCTCAACAAAACCCTCTTTTTTAGAGTTTACTTTTTGAGGCTCATAACTATCTATCTTTTGAGTAAAAACTTCATTGACATACTCAACTACCATTTTACTACTTCTATAGTTTGTATCAAGAACTTCTCTTTTTACTCCAAACTGCTCTCTTGCATACTTAAAAAGCTCTTTTGCTCCACCACGAAAGCGATAGATAGACTGCTTTATATCTCCCACAAAAAACAGAGACTTAAACTCACTTGAGCCAACTCCAGAGACTATTTCACTCATAAGAGGTGCTAAAATCTTATACTGCATTATGTTTGTATCTTGAAACTCATCTATGAGTATATGCTCAATCTTACCATCAAGTCTAAAGTATAAAAACTCTTTTGAAATCTCATCTTCAAGAAGTGTATACAAGGCATTGGTTACATCTGCAAAACTAAGAGTAGAGAGCTCTTTATTTAGACTTCTAATAGCATATTTGTAGATATAAAAAAGCTCACTAAGTTCACCTAAAAGGTACTTTTCTCTCTCATTCAAGTAGTTTGCCAAAACCACTTTTAGTTTTTCAAAAAGCTCACTTGCTTTAGGTGTAAGATACTTTTTATACTGCCAATACTCTAAATCATCTTTTGCCAAATACTTCTTTTTTACTACTTCGGCTATACTATCTGCTTCAAAAGTTTTTAAAACACCCTCTTTTGCGCCCTCTTTTGCAAACAACTCTTTTAACTCTTCTAAAATGTTTAAAACTTGTTTAGGATTTACATGTAGAGCTTTTTCCACCTTTTTAGGGTCAAATTCACTCTCTTTATCATAAAACTCATCTAAAAGCGTAAATATATCGGAGAGTTTTTTACTCTCATTGATACTAAATTTCAAAAGTGTATCATACTTCTTCTCTTGTATGCAAAGCCTCAAAAACCGCTCTAAAATCTCTTCAGTTTGAATCTCAGTCTCTATCTTAAAATCAGGCATAAACCCAGCATTTAGTGCAAACTTACGAAGAATCTTTGCAAAAAATGAGTCAATAGTAGAGATAAGTAAATCCTCACTCAAAAACCTCTCTAAAACCTCATCTTTTCTTTGTAAAACTTCTTTACATGTAAGTCCAACTTGCTCACTTATATGCTCCAATTCACTCCTGTTTTCCAAATCTTTTAGCACATCACAAATACGACTCTTCATCTCCGCAGCTGCTTTGTTTGTAAAAGTAAGAGTAAGTATCTTAGAAGGATTTGCCCCAAGATAAAGAAGTGAGATATACCGAACAGAAAGCGCATAAGTCTTTCCACTCCCTGCACTCGCTTCTAAGGCTAAGTATGGTTCAAATTTACTCATTTTTCCTCTTAATAATGAAATCTACACTGCGCAACAACAATCAAATCATCTATAATTTTATAAACCAAACGATGTTCCGAAGTAATCCTACGAGAAAAATAGCCACTTAAATTTGTTTTCAGTCTCTCTGGTTTTCCAAGTCCTTTTGCACTAAAAGGGTCTCTTTTTATGTCATCTAGAAGGCTATTTACTCTTTTTAGTATAGCTTTATCATTTTTTTGCCAATAAAGATAATCTTCCCAACCTTTACTAGAAAAGCCTATTATCATAAATTAATATCTTTTTTTGTGTATTGTAAGTTTTCAATCTCATCAACACTATCCATCAATCTTTCTCTATTAGAACGAGAGGAGAGCAAATACATAGTCTCTTTCATAGAGTTATACTCATCTTGAGAAATTAAAACTGCTGATTGGTTATCTTTTGTGGTTATGATGTACTCGTTGAAGTTATCGCATACATCAGTAATGATAGTTCTTAGGTTATTTCTAGCTTGGGAATAAAACACAGCTTCCATAATCTCTCCTTTTGACAATATCTTGTCATTATAGCAGATTTATGGAAGTTGTGCAATTA
>CAZBPU010000135.1:0-1690 GCA_964493845.1 uncultured Sulfurospirillum sp. | reverse complement strand
CAATACTGACAAGGCGTAGTTTTTTCACACTTTTCAAACTCTGTAAGTGGAGTTTCTAACTCTTTTAAAACCTCATCAAGTTTTTCCATCTTTTCACTAAACAGACTCTCTTCAACTAACTCTGCTTTTTTCAAATCATAGTAACTTAAACTCTCTACCTCTTTTTGTGTGTTTGCTAAAAGATAGTAAAATTCTAATTGAAAATTTGTCTCATTTTCTAGTGTTCTTAAAGTACTTTTTGGGATTTTTCCACTCTTATAGTCTATAACACTTAACCTATTGTCTCGTATATCTATTCTATCTATTTTACCTTCTAATTTGAAACCTTTATACTCTACATGTAAAGACTTTTCAAGCCCATATACTCTATAACCCTCGTTATACCTTTTAGCCTCTAAAGATGCAAAGTCTTTTAAATACTCAAGCCAAATATCAAGATGATAGTGCCAAATCAAACCTCTATCTTCACTTTGAAGATATCTTCTTAACTCTATCATGAGTAGGTTTTCATCTACAACTTTCATATTTTGTAAAACATAATGAAGTGCTTCATGAAGTAAGTTACCTATATCTGCTTCTGAAATCTGTGCATTTGGGATTTTTGCTTCTTTTGATTTAAGTATGTATTTGTAGTAAAACTGTCGTTTACATGTAAGGATTGTTTTTAGTTTACTTGCACTCAAAGTTCCTGCTTTTATGTCATAACTTCCTTCTAACTTTTCAGGATTATAACGAGGAGGAATTACACTAGATGTAAAAAGTGGCTTAAAATAAGAGGTCTCATCACAACTTGCTTTACTCAACAAGCCAAGTTCATCTAAAAAGCGTGAGCCCATGCTTTGGTCATTTTTTGTATAGCTTATTGCTACTTTTTTTGCACCATTTATAAGAGAGTAGTAAAAGTATCGTTGTAAGTTTTCTCTATCACTTCTATTTGGGAGTTTTGCATGAGTCCTTATAGTAGAACTTAAAAACATATCTTTTTGACTTCTTTTTGGTACAAACTCATCTGAAAAATCTACTATGATAACACCTTCATAGCTCATACCACGACTCTCTAAAGCTCCCATAACAGTTACTTTTCCACCCATAACATCATCTTTGGAACGACTCATCAGACGATTTAAAAAGAGTTTTATAGCTATTTGAAGCTCTGTTTTTCCTAAACTTTTTAAAAGACTTTTAAACTTAAAAAGCTCCTCTTCATAAATCTCATCTCTTTTGCTTTCATCACAAAAAACTCTTAGAAAACTTATGATTTCATCAGCTTGTAGTTTTTTTCTCCAACTCTTTTGGAACTCATCTATAGTAGACTGTTCAATCCTAAGGCGATTAACCCTATACTTATGCTCTACTTCTCTTACTCTTATGAGTTTATCAACTGCATCAAGTTTTTTAAATAGCTCACTATGTCTATAACTCTCTCCCATTGCAAAGTTTAGGTTTTTAAAACTATCGTATGCTTTTAGAGTTGTTACAAAACTCTCATCAGGAACAATAACTGCTATGTTTTCAGCTTCTATACCACTTTGTATAAACTCTTCTATTTTTTCATAAACAAAAGAGGCTTGAAGAGTTCTTGTAGTAAAATTGCGTACATCACAATCTACCTTTTTAGTTTTTATCTCATGTATACTCTGTATCTCTTTAGTAGTGAGATTTAAAATATAAGAGTTACCTACACTCAAAG
>CAZBPU010000134.1:0-5164 GCA_964493845.1 uncultured Sulfurospirillum sp. | reverse complement strand
CAAAGTACTCTATGACACCATTTTTTAATAAAATAACATTAAGCCCTACTAAAAGGAGAAATCCAAAAAGTAGTTTAATGTATCTCATTATTATTTAATAAATATCTCTACACGACGATTTTTTGCCTCAGCTACATTATCTTCTGTAGGTATCAATAAATCACTCTCACCATAAGACTTAGTTTGTAAGTTGTTTAAATCAACTTCTGAAGAGAGAACCCAAGCTTTAACATACTCTGCTCTTTTTAATGCTAACTTTTCATTATATAAAGCTTTTCCTTTTGTATCTGTATGTCCTATTATATTTACATCACAAGGCATCCTCTTTTTAATCTGTGCCAATATATAAGGTAGCTTTTTTTGTGATTCTTCTGTTAAATCATTTGAGTTATTTTTAAAATATAGATTTATATTTATAGGCTTTAAAGGTGTAGCTTCAATAGCACTCTTAAATTTTGTATTAATCTCATCTTTTGACATCACTTTAATCTGACTAGGGGCTTTATCTTTTGCATAAAGATTAACATACTCTCCTGCATTACTAATAGTTTTAACACCTGCATCAGTTTGCACTACAATAGCATTTTGCTCTTTCCCATTATCTACTAAAACTATAGTTGTTCCTGTTGTACCAGTATTCATAATAGAAGCGATAAACATGACTACCCAAGTGGCAATTACTGCTATTTCCATTACTTCACCTCCACATAAAACTTAGTACCACGTATACCTACAACACCTTCAGGTACACGAAATTTTACTGATTGAGGTGCTAGTTTTCCTATCTTTCCTGATTCAAAAGTAGCTAAACCTTTTGACATATCTACATCAAATAAAAATTCATTTTTAGCTGGTCTAAAAAGATATTTATTGATTGATAAAACACTATTTTCTCCAAGAGATATAATTGTTCCATCTTCAAATATAAGACCTACACTACTATTGGTTTTTGTGATTATTATATCACTCTCTTGAACTTTACTACCAATAGAAATTTTTTCTAAAACTTTTACTCTCTTAGCAAAAACTTCACCTGAAACTTTCTTAACTATAGCGACATCTTGTGCAAACATAAATGTCCACGATAAAAATAACACACACATAAAACGAAACATAATAACTCCTTAAAATATGTTACTATTTTATCACTTAAATTTATATCAATACTAAACTTTTACCACTAAATTCTTTTACTTGTGCAACAATTGAGCTATATTCGTAACCAATATCTTTTAGTCTTGTAACAAATTTTTGGGCATCACACTCTCTTAGGGCTATTAAAAGTCCTCCTGATGTCTGTGCATCATAGAAAAATATATCATCTTTATACTCTTTTTTTACTTCTACATGTAAGTCTAAATACTCTTTATTATTATATGTTCCAGCTGGGATTATACCCATGTTAGCTAGCTCTATTGCTTCACTTAAAATAGGAACTTTACTAAAATCAAATTCTAATGTAAAATTATTACCTGCCATCTCATAAGCATGTCCAGCTAAACCAAAACCTGTTACATCTGTACAAGCACTCACATCAAATTCACGCATTATAACCGAAGCTTTATGGTTTAGTTGAGCCAAGATATCTGCTGTTTTTATAATAGCCTTCTCTTCTAACATATCAGCTTTTATACCTGTTGTTAAGACTCCCATACCTATTGGTTTTGTAAGAACTAAAACATCTCCTACTCTAGGTGTGTTATTTCTATATATCTTATCTGGATGCACAAAACCAGAAACACTAAGGCCATATGTCATCTCAGGAGTTTCTATAGTGTGGCCACCAACAACAATACCACCACACTCAGTTACTTTACTAAGTCCACCTTGTAAAATCTCATTCAATACTTCTGCTTTATGATTACAGCCATCAAAACCTACAAGATTGAGTGCAGTTGCTACATCCCCTCCCATAGCAAAGACATCACTTAAAGAGTTTGCTGCTGCGATTTGACCATATATATAGGGGTCATCTACAACAGGGGTTATATAATCTACTGTTTGAACCAAGGCACGGTTATCGTCTAATCTATACACACTAGCATCTTCATTCGATGCTTCCATACCTATAATAAGATTTTCGTTACTACTTTTTAAAGTGCCAATTGCATGTGATAGCTCACCCGGAGCCAATTTGGCAGCTCAGCCTGCAGCTTTTACAAATTTTGTTAATTTACTTGAATTATTCATTAAAGTGTTATCGTTCCTTTGCTTTTAAATAGTGCTTCTACTGTTCCATACGCATTACCAACTACACCTACTTTTAGTTTTTCACTTACTTTATAAAAATCTAAACAAACACCACAAGAAAATATCTCAACACCTTTGTCTTCCAATGTTTTTAACACAGATATAACATCTGAATTTTCATCTGCTGTTGTCAAAAGTACTGCTTTATTGACACATATTATTGTTTTTGGAAGTTTTGGAAGCTCTAAAATAGACTTCAAAAAACCAACCATCAACATACTACCTAATTCATTTTCTCCAACTTTATCATCTTTTAAAAACAGAACTTTATCTAAAAAATCTTCATTTTTTTCTGGCATTGCAATTTCACAAGTAAAACCTTTTACTATTGTTATTTTTACTGAACCATCTTGAGTTATTTCATCACTTACACTAAGAGATTCATTTTTTGCAAATCTTATTACGTTTTCTCTTGAAGCATTTGAATCTACTAAAACTTCTAATATTGAATCATCTGGAAGTAGTTCTAGCGACTTTTTTGTATTTATAACTGGCTCTGGACATGCCAATCCACGACAATCTATTTTCATAATATTCCTTATAATTTGTGTTATTTTATATTGTGACAGATAACTCCCATAACAAGAGTATTCAGAGAAACTTTTTACTAGAAAAAGTAATATTACACTAGTTTTGTGTAGAAAATTATTGTCTGCCTAAAACTTAGGCCTTTACATGTAGAAGTAGAATTAACTACTTTTTATTTCATATTTTCTTCAATCCAAGCTTTGGCAGCTTCTATTGATTCAAATTTTTGTGATTTAGCAACTTGAACTGCTCCATCATAAAAACGAATTCTAATACCATCTTGAACTTCAGCAACTTTTACTTTTGTAATTCTTTCTGTGTTTAGATAAGATCTATCATTTAATTTTACAAACATTTTTTATCCTTAAAATAATTTAACCAATATTATACCTATTTTAACCTATTATTTACAAATCTTACACTTAGAAATATAAAAATTGAGATGATTATCATAATAGCAGCTACTGGAGCAGAGTGTTTTAAACCATATGTTGTAAATCTATCATAAATAAGAACAGGTGCTACCATAGGATGATATGCAAGCATAATAACAGCTCCAAACTCTCCTAGACCTCTTCCCCACATCATTAAAGCTCCATTTATGATATCTTTTCTTGCATTTGGAATTGAAATTCTTAAAAAAACTTGCATAGGATTTGCTCCTAAAGTTCGTGCTACTTTTTCTAACTTTACATCTACTTTTTTAAAACCCTCTTTTGCACCATTTATTAAAAAGGTAGATGATAAAAACATCATAGCAATCATAATTCCCATCTCAGTATCTACAAAAGTAATACCAATTGAGTCAAAAAAATTAGATATACTACCTCTACCAAATATCATCAAAAGTGCAATACCTGCAGCAGTATGAGGAATCATTATAGGTATATCTATAAGAGCCTCTACAAATGAACGACCAAAAAAGTTATATCTCGCAATAATATAAGCTAAAGGAAGTCCAGTAATAAGCACAAATATCATTGCCCATAAAGATACTTTCATAGTAAGATAAATAGATCCTACAACATCTTTTTGTTTTAAAGTATCTAACAACATCATCAAATCACTTCCAAATATCATATTTAAAAGTGGAACAGATAAAAACAGTAATACAACTGATGCCAACACTATCAAGCTATATAAAAACCAATTTTTCATAAGTAACAAACATCCTCTTTATTAAAACCTATATAAATATTCTCTCCTCTATCAGCATAACATCCTTGATAATCTCTTTTTAATATCTTTGCAAAAAACTGTTCTCCATTAACATTAACAAAGATTTTATAGTGATCAACTATGCCCATACACTCTTCTAAAGTACCACCAAATACATAATCACAATCTATCTTATATTTACCTACGTGTATAGCATTTGGATCAACTGAAAACAGTCTCTCTTTAGTATCATTTATCATTGAGCTTGGAAGTATATTTTTAAATCCTAAGAACTTAGCTACTTCTATATTGGCTGGATTATTTAGAACATCTGTAGCAGCTCCAATCTGTTTAATCTGCCCATTCATAACAATCGCAATCCTATCAGCAAGATAAGAAGCTTCACGAAAATTATGTGTTACATGTATAGTTGTTAAATTGTACTTTCTATGTATATCTTTTAAAAATTTCATAATAGAGTTTCTAAAAGTAGGGTCAATCGCACTTAAAGGCTCATCAAGAAGTAAAATTTTTGGTTTTGAAAATAGAGCTCTTGCAATCGCAACTCTTTGTCTCTCTCCCCCTGAAAGATTTTCTATCTCTCTTTTTAAAAGTGGTACAAGCCCTAAAAAATCTGCCAAATCATGAAGAGTCTCTTCCGGATTTTCTATATGTTTATACTTAGCTGAAAACATTATATTTTCTCTTACATTAAGATTAGGGAAAAGAGCAAAATCTTGATATACAAATCCTACATTTCTATACTCTGGACTAAGTTTGGATATATCTTTTCCTTCAAAGTTTATCTTTCCTTCTACTGAATTAAACCCTGCTATGGATTCCAATAAAAGCGTTTTACCACTTCCACTTTGCCCAAGAAGAACAAAATATTCGCCCTGATTTACTCTGAAATTTATATTATCTAACTTAAAATCGCCTAACTTATACGATAAATTTTCTACTTCAAATAATTTCACTTACTACCTTTATCTTCCTAGTATGCTCGCATCGCCTGTAATAACTGGTGGATTAATTAAACCTTGTCCATTTTTTTTCATAATAGACTGCCCTTTTGAACTTAAAACAAAATTGACAAATTTAACTGCTCCATCTGAATTGATTGGAGATTTTTTATTTTGAACAACAGTTATACCATAAACCATAGGAGCACCTTTTTTTGTTATCCAAGTTCCTGGTTTTTTACCATTTATTTTAAATGTAGCTTTTT
>CAZBPU010000133.1:0-5257 GCA_964493845.1 uncultured Sulfurospirillum sp. | reverse complement strand
ATTGTTCCGTAATCAACTAAATTTTTAATTAATTCAATATTCATTCTCTTTCCTTTTTACTAAATTTATGTACACTATAGATTGTTGGCAGATAAAATAGATTTAATATCGTTCCCCAAATCAATCCATATCCAAGTGAAATTGCCAATGGCTGAAATGTTACTGCTTGACCAGTTGCAAAAAATATCAACGATGATAACCCTACAATCGTAGTAACTGATGTTAAAATAATAGGTCTAAATCTTTTTGCTGCAAAAGTATATATCTCTTCTTTGATTTTTGTTGTTTTTATCGTTGCAAGCATCAATATTCCATCATTTACAATTACTCCTGCGAGTCCCAATGCTCCTACTATAGAAGGAACAGACAAGTTAAATCCCATAATTTGATGTCCAACTACTACTCCTAAAAATGACAATGGGATAACACTCATGATTATCATAGTCTCACCTATAGAGTTAAAAAGATATAATATTGATAAGAATATAAGAACGATTGCTACAACTATAGCTTTTAACATATCATTTTGTAATTTCTGTTTTTGTCTATACTCACCTCTGAGTTTATATCTTAAGCCATCTTTTTTTAACTCTTTTAAAACTGGTTTAATCATACTCATTACTTCACTTGAAGTTTTTATCTTTTGGTCTATATTGGCATATACATAAAAGTTTACTTCACCATCATCTTTTGTTAGTTTTTCTAAAGAACGAGTAACTGTAAAATCACAAACTTCTCCTAGCATGACTTTTTGACCATTTTTAAGAGCAATTTGTAGAGTATTTAAATCTTTGATTTTACTTTTATAGTTTGAAGAAACTTTTATATCCAAAAGCCCTTCTCTATCTGAAATAACACCTTTTTTCTTTTCAAGGTATAAATCAGCAATATAACTACCAACATATTTTTGTGTTAAACCAAGCTGTTTTCCATAGTTATTCAGATTTAGTTTTATCTCACTAGAGCCAAATTTCATATTGTCTCCTGTAAACTTAACTGCATCAATAGGTCTTAAAGCATTTTTTAGTTTTTCAACTCCTTTGATTACTTTTTTATAATCAGTTCCTATTATGCCTACCATGATATCTGCTCTTGAGTAACCCATCCTTGATTCTAAGACATTTATATCTCTTAGATTAAATCTCTTTTTATAGCTCTTTTTTCTCAACAATTTTCTTAATTTCTTTGAGATTTCTCTAGAGCTTAAAACTCTATCTCTTCCTTTTTTATCATAATAAAAACTAAGATATGGAGTAATATACTTTTCCATAAAATTTGAAGGAGCTCTTTTTTGTAAATAGAGAGTTATATAACCAACATAAGGATACATCTCAGCTCCACCAGTTGCACTTCTTCTGTAACCTGCTGTTGAGCTTACATAGTCTATAGAAAACTCTTTTTTATGATTTAATAAATCTGTCTCTATCGATTGGACTATCTTTAATGAATCACTTAAAGATGTATCTTTACTACCCTTAAAAGTAATCGTAACTGTAGAAGAATCAAAAGATTCAAAAAGTTTAAATTTCAACTTACTTAATCCACTATATGTAAAATATGATGTTGATACAAAAAACAGAATCAAGAATATAGCTCTATACTGTATAAATAGCTTCAATATTTTTGAATAAGCTTTAGTCACTCTCTTCCATGATAAAGTTCTTGCATTCTTATTTAAAATATGTGTTGAGTGGATAGGTAAAAATATAAAAGACTCTATAAGAGAAGCTATTACTAAAACACTTACAGCGATTGGAATAAGCTCCATTATCTGACCTAATCTTCCGGTTAACATCAAAAGCGGGATAAAAGCAAATATAGTAGTAAGTGATGCAATGATAACAGGCTTAGCTATCTCTTTTGTTCCTAAATAAGCCGCTTCTTTTGGCGAGTAGCCTTTTTCTATATACTGCTGTATATTCTCACTTATAACAATAGCATCATCAACAATAATTCCAATAGCTATGAGCACTCCTATAAGAGAGTTTATATTGATGCTATATCCTGTAAGATAAAAGTATATTGCTCCAATTACAAAAGAGGTAGGAATTCCTAAAGCTATAACCATAGCCATTCTGAGATTAATTAAAATGGCAGTTAAAAATGTGATTAAAATAATCCCCATCAAAATATTAGATATAACAATATCTAGTCTATCTTTAACTACTGTAGAGTGGTCACTTCTTATATCATAAGATATACCCTCTTGTTTATATCTGTTCAAAAGTTTTTGCACATCTTTTGAAATTTCAATTGCATTTCCTTTTGGATTTTGAGAAATCGCTAAAGTAATTGCATTTTTCCCATTCATGCTTGCCAATGTTGAAGAGTCTTGATACCTTTTGCTTATAGTTGCAATATCTTTTAATGAGATGATTTTATCATCTATATTTAACAGAGTATTTTTAAACTCTTTTAAAATATTTTTTTTATTTTGCAATGAGATATAGTACTCTTGTTTACCATTTTCAATCTTCCCAAGTGGAAAAATATAAGATATATTTGGAATCAAATCTATAACATCTTTTTGAGTTAAACCATAAGCTAAAGCTTTTTTCTCATCAATCAAAACTTCATAATATAGATCTGAATCTCCAAAAATAGTTACATCAGATACATATTTTATACCTAAAAGTTTTAGTCTTAATTGTTTTGCATGCTCTATTAACTCATTTTTACTATATTTTTTGCTAAACACAGATACTTGCATCAAACTTCTTGCATGAGCAACTGTTTTTATAGTTGGCTCATCCATATCACTTGGAAAATTTGGCAAAACTGCTGTTATTGCATCATTTACATCTTTTTCAACTTGATCTCTGTTTGCTCCATCTTTTAACTCAAGTGTTACAGAAAAACGACCTGGCGTAATTCTTGAAGATATTGTATCAACACCATCAATATTTTGAACTTCTGATTCTATCTCTTCAACTACCATCTTGTTTAAAGTATCTAAAGATGTTCCACTATATCCACCTCTTATAGAGATAGAATCTGGCTCAATTACAGGTGAAACTTCTTTAGGTAAAAGAGTATAACTATATACTCCAAGACCAAATACAAGAAAAAAAAGTATATAATTTAACTTATAATTTTCAATAAAAAACTTTAGTGTTTTATCTAGCATTATGCCTCTTTTTTCTCATCTTCGTAATAGTTGTAAGATTCATTTGCCAAAATAGCTGCTCCAAAAGCTGTCGTTATTTGAGGATATTTTGGTATATAAATCTCTTTTGTCAGCTCATTTTCTATAGCATTGACTAAACCTTCGTTAAGTGCTGGTCCACCATCAAAATAGATAGCCTCTTTTATGCCAACTCTCTTGACTAACTTTATAACTCTTTTAGCAATTGAGTAGTGAACACCTGAAACTATATCTTCTATACTATGACCATTTCCTAGAAGACCTATGATTTCAGATTCTGCAAAAACTGCACATGTACTATTTATCGAAAGAGGTGTTCCTTCTGCTTTAAAGTGATACTCACCTAAATCTTCAACTCCAATCTCTAAGTTCATAGCAACTACATCTAAAAACTTTCCAGTCCCTGCAGCACATCTATCATTCATAGCAAAATTTACTACATTTCCCTCACTATCAAGTGAAATCGCCTTTGAGTCTTGACCGCCTATATTTATAATTGTTTTTATATCACACTCATCTTTTGCAGCTGCTCTTGCACCTATGGCATTGGCCGTTATCTCACTTATCTTTTCATTTGCTTCTTTAAATAGTTTTCTTCCATAACCAGTTGCAACGGTATAAACTAACTTATCTTCTTTGATATTTAACTCTTTTAAAAGATTGCTTAATGCCTCTTTTGCATACTTATAAAACATACTACCACTTGCACTAATATTTTGCCCTACTAACTCTTTTTCTTCATTTACAATAGCTATTTTAATCGCAGTTGATCCTATATCTATACCAGCAAAATAGTGCATTATTTCTTTCTCCTTCTATTTTTAAGTGACTCTATAAAAGCTTCAATTCTAGTTGTTAATTGTCCTAAATGACTAGGACTATAGTCACTCTCTAAGTAAAGTATAGGTATACCCTCTTTTTCCATAGCCTCAAGAACACTTCTTTGTTCCATCTCATATACTTGGCAACCAGCAAATGCCTGATACACAACTCCCTCAGCCTTATAATCCCTTACCAAATCAATTATTCTTCTTATTCTATCGTTGTTCTTAGTAAAAATTGGGCAAGTACACCCTTTTAAATATCTATCTGAAACTGCATCAACCATATCATATAAAAACCACTCATCAACACTTACCATATCATTGAACATTCTATTTGAACTACAAGTCTCATCAGCTACTATTATTCCATCTGATTGCTCTATGATAATAGGAACTTTTAGATTAGGAAAAACTGGAGGAGAACCAGTATATACAATTCTAGGACTATTTTTATGTAATTTTTCTTTGTTAGTCTCAACTTGATTTTTACACTCTTCAAATAGGTTTTCAACAGCACCAATCCAACTATCTATCTTATCAAAGAAAAAAGCATTTGTTACTAAAAACATATCATTTCCATTTATCGGTGGAATTGGTTGCTTTCTTAAATCATTTAATTGATGATATAGATACTGAGCATAACCTACTTTTTTAATAGCCTCTTTTAGCTTTGACCTTTTTAACTTTTTATTTAAGTTTTTGGATAACTCTTTTGTAAATTTTCTAACACTTCTTCTCCAATACTCTCTGCTCTCATCACTCTCTTTTGTTCTAGGAAACTCCATATCATAAATACTATATCCCATATTTTCGATAATAGCACCAGATTTAGATTTTTGGTCACATGTAGTAGGAGAGACTATAAGGTCTGGTTTATCAGTAAAATTACCTGAACTAAACTGTCCTATAGTAGCTTTTACCAAAGGACAAGCTTTTGATGGGGCTAAATCACTTCCTATCTCATCATCAGTATAAAAACCATTGCAAAGTCGAACAGGAACTGCATCAAGAGCATATATGATTTCTGAAGGAACTTGTAGACACATTGTTCCAACTTTTACACTCTTTTCATAAATAGACTCTCTTTTACAATATACTCTCTCATATAAATCATAAAAATAGTCCATTTTCTCTAAATGTGTGTCAAAATCATGCCTTACTTTATCTAAAACAGCAACACTCTCCATCGCTTTATGGCGATTTTGTTTCTCTTTTGGTGTCTCTATCTTACGTTTCATTTGACTGTCTCCTTTTCATGAAGCAAAGCTCCTTGAAAATTCATCTCACT
>CAZBPU010000132.1:0-5281 GCA_964493845.1 uncultured Sulfurospirillum sp. | reverse complement strand
CAAAAGAAAAAAACTTTAGACTTCTTTTAAATAGAGAAAAAATGATAGAAGCTATTAAACAAATATCTATAGTTTCAAATGAAATGAAAATAACATTTAAACCAAATACAATTTTATTTGAAAGTTTAAATGATGATAATATAGAAGCAAAAACAGAAATAGAATTTGAAACTGGACTTGATAATGAAATATTTTTAGCAGTTAATTCTAGATATCTTTTAGATTTTCTTTCAAATATAGAAGAGAGTAATTTTACGCTTGGTTTTAATGACACAGGCTTACCTTTTTCGCTAGAGAGTGAAAACTTCATGACAATTGTCATGCCAATAATGATATGAATATAAAATTAAATAAAAAAATAAAAATTTCTTTACAAAATGAAAATTTTAATAAAAGAAATTTAATTTGGGCTTTGCTTGAATTAAAGGAGACATTTTAATGGCAGAATATGGTGCAAGTAATATTAAGGTTCTTAAAGGATTAGAAGCAGTTAGAAAAAGACCAGGAATGTATATTGGTGATACTAATATAAATGGTTTACATCATCTTATATATGAAGTAGTTGATAACTCAATAGATGAAGCTATGGCAGGATATTGTGATAAAATTACAGTTGAACTTACAAATTATGGATCTGCAATTATAACTGATAATGGTAGAGGAATTCCTGTTGCTCACCATGAAGGTGAAAATATGTCAGCAGCTACTGTTGTTTTAACTATATTACATGCTGGTGGAAAGTTTGATAAAGACACATATAAAGTAAGTGGTGGTCTTCATGGTGTTGGTGTTTCCGTAGTAAATGCACTCTCATCAAAACTTGTTGCTACGATTAAGCGTGAAGGTAGTGAACATCGTCAAGAATTTTCAAAAGGTATTCCTCAAACTTCTTTAGAAGTAATAAAAAGTACAAATAGAAGTGGAACAAGTATAGAATTTTGGCCAGATGATAGTATATTTGAAGTAACAGAGTTTGAATTTGATACTCTTGCAAAAAGATTTAGAGAAATTGCTTATTTAAATCCAAAAATAACAATAGAATTTAAAGATAATAGGGTCGGGAAAATAGAAACTTACCATTTTGAAGGTGGATTAAAACAGTTTGTAACAGATATGAATAAAAGAGAGCAAATTTCTACTCCTGTTCATTATACTGATTCTATTGATGATGTTGAAGTAGATATAGCTTTAATGTATAACTCAGGTTATACAGAAAATCTTCTTTCATTTGTAAATAATATACGTACAATAGATGGTGGAACACATGAAGCAGGATTTAGAGCTGGTCTTACAAGAGCAATAGTAAATTATGTAAATAACAATGCAAATGCAAGAGAAAAAGATGTAAAAGTAACTGGAGATGATGTTAGAGAAGGACTTATAACTGTTGTAAGTGTAAAAGTACCTGAACCTCAGTTTGAAGGACAAACAAAAGGAAAACTTGGTTCTAGTTATGTAAAACCAATAGTTCAAAAACTAACATTTGAAAAACTTGTAAAGTATTTTGAAGAGAATCCAATAGAAGCTAAGATAATTATGAACAAAGCTTTAGGAGCTGCTCGTGGTAGAGAAGCTGCTAAAAAAGCAAGAGATTTAACTCGTAGAAAAGATAGTATGAGTATAGGAACACTTCCTGGAAAACTTGCTGATTGTCAAAGTAAAGATGCAACTATAAGTGAACTTTACTTAGTGGAGGGAGATAGTGCAGGTGGTTCTGCTAAGCAAGGACGTGATAGAGTTTTTCAAGCGATTTTACCACTTAAAGGTAAGATTTTAAATGTTGAAAAATCTCGTATTGATAAAATTTTAAAATCTGAAGAGATTAAAAATATGATAACAGCTCTTGGTTGTGGAATTGGTGAAGAGTTTAATGAAGAAAAATTAAGATATCATAAACTTATAGTTATGACCGATGCTGATGTTGATGGTAGTCATATTCAAACTTTGCTTCTTACATTTTTGTTTAGATTTTTACGTCCAGTTGTAGAAAATGGTTACGTATATCTTGCACAACCACCTTTATATAGATATAAAAAGGGTAAAAAAGAGATTTATCTTAAAGATGATGCTGAACTTGGAAACTATTTGATTGAAAACGGAATCAACTCTTTTGAGTTTGAAGGTATAGGAAATGCTGATTTAATAGACTTTTTTAAGATAATATCTGCTTATAAAGATATTCTTAAAGAATTAGAAAAAAGATTTGCTGTTATTGCTATAATACGTCATTTAATAGAAAATCCTGATTTAGTTTCAAAAAGTTCAAATGAGCTTTTTGAAGAGTTGAAAATTTTTATAAATAATATAGGATATAATCTTTTAAATTATAATGTTACTGATGATTTAGTTCATCTCTATATTCAAACTGGAGATGGTTTAGAAGAGTTAAAACTTGATGATAACTTTTTCACAAATCCTCTTTATGAAGAAGCATTATTTATAAATAGTAAAATAAATGAAAGAAATTTAGAATTTTTAAATGGTAAAGACCCAATAGAAACTCTTATAGAAATAGAAAAAACTGCAAAAAAAGGTGCATATATTCAGAGATATAAAGGTCTTGGTGAAATGAATCCTGAACAACTTTGGGAAACAACAATGAATCCTGAAAATAGAAGACTTTTACAAGTAAAAATAGATGATTATGAAGAGGCGAGTGATACGTTTACACTTTTTATGGGTGATGAAGTTGAACCTAGAAGAAACTATATCCAAGCTCATGCAAAAGATGTAAAACATTTAGACGTGTAAACTTATGTTATATTCAGAGTCGAAGGAGAGGGAAAATAGATTTATTATCTCTCTTAAAATTGCTTTTCCATTTTTAATTTTGGCTCTGTTACTTTTTTATATATTCAAAATTTCATCAAATGATATAGAGAGTTATATACTTTTTTTATCCCTTATCCCTATTTATATTTATTATATATTTTATTTAATTTATACTGGTTTTAAATCAACACTAATTGATCCAATTACAAAAACTTTTACAAGAAAAGAGATACTCGAAAAAATAGAAAAAATTCAAAATAAAAAATATAAATCAACAGTAATTTTAATTAAAATAGAAAATATAGCTGATATAAATGAGAGATATGGAATTACAAATGCAGATAATATACTTAGAATTTTTTGTGAAAGATTAAATCAGTTTTTAAAAGACTATAATTTCAAAGATATTTCTATAGGGAGATATGGTGGGGGTCATTTTTTACTTGTTTTAAAAGGTAGAAAAAAAGAGTTAAAACATCTTATAACTATATATGAAAAAGAGTTAAAAAACATTGGAATTAATGATATTGAGATAAAAATAGAATTTGCATTAATAGACTCTAACTATGATAGAAATGTAAATAACATAGTAAAAAAACTTTTTTCATTGATAGATTCAAATGAAGAAAAATCAGATATAAAACCAAATGAATTTGAAAATATAGTATGTAGTGCAATTGATAATGAAAAATTTATTTTTAAGTATCAACCTCTTTTACATGTAGATAAAAAAAGAGAAATTTTAGAAGTTTTAACAAAAATTTATTCAAAAAGAGAAGGTATTCTATCATATTCACAGATACAAAAAGTAATAAATCATATTGGTATGGAGATGAAATTTGATAAAAAAGTTATTTCTATACTTTTAAAAGAGTTAAAAAATTTAGATTTTACAAATAGATTAATTTCTATAAAACTTTCACCTGTGACACTTAGAAATACAGAGTTTAGACAGTTTTTAATAGAAATTTTTTATAAAAGTTCATTAAAAGCAGAAAATTTTATTCTTGTATTTTCTGAAAAAAGAGCTTATAAAGAGATACATAGATTTAAAGAGATATTAAATCAATATAAAAAAAGTGGATTTAAAATAGCACTTGATAATTTTGGTGGAGATAATAGTAGTTTAGAATATATAAAAACTTTGCCAATTGATATTGTTAAATTTGATATAGAGTTTACTAAAAACATATTTGATGATAAATACCAAAAAATAATAAAATCATATATAGAGCTTTTACACTCCTTAAATATCGAAGCAGTTATAAAGTTTGTTGATAAACAGAATACATATGAAAAAATAGAAGATTTTGGATTTGATTATATACAAGGTTTTCTTATATCTAAACCTAAAAATTTAAAGGAATTGTAATGCGTTATGGAGAAAAAGAGATAAAAGAGTTTGATGTAGAAAAAGATTTAGAAATTTGGCCAAATAAACATAAAAAAAATTATATTATAAAACTTACACTCCCAGAGTTCTGTTGTTTATGCCCTAGAAGTGGTTATCCTGATTTTGCAACTATATATATAGATTATACTCCAGATGAGTATGTAGTAGAGTTAAAGGCTATTAAACTATATATAAATAGCTTTATGAATCAAAATATATCTCATGAAGATAGTGCAAATGAAATTTATGATATTTTGGATAAAAAATTAAAACCAAAGTGGTTAAAAGTAGTAGCAGATTTTAATCCAAGAGGAAATGTTCATACTGTTATAGAATTAGATTCAAAGCAAATTAGATGTTAAGTGCTGGTTTAATAGAGCATTTTTTTACTTCGGCATCTATTCAAAGATGGAACGATTATCCTCGTATGGTTGAACTTGTTGAACTTGATAAACAAGCTCATAAATTTATAATTGCATTTTTTTTAGCAAATATGGAAGAAGATGTAAATCATGTTCATCTTATAGAAGCTGGTATATTTGAGTTCTTAAGAAGAGGAATTGTTACAGATATAAGACCAGATGTATTTCGTCAAGCTCTTCAAAAAAAAGAGAAAGAGATAAATAGCTGGGTTTTAACAAAACTTTATGACCAACTTATAGATATTGAAGATGGGGATTTTTATAAAAGATTTGAGAGTTATTTAAAAGATACAAATATGTATAAAAAAGAGCGTTTTATACTAAAAGCAGCTTCATATCTTTCAACTCGTTGGGAATTTTCTATAGTTTATCAAACAAGTAAATTTTTAAGTGGTATAGATCAAGTAAAAGAGGCAGTTGAAGAGGAAATAGAGGATTATTATGAGCTTATAGGTGTTAGAAAAATAGCACTAAATAAAAAACTAGCAAAAGTAATAGACCTTAGCGGTCGTCTTCGTTTTCAAAAAAGATGGGCTCAAACTCCAAGGATTCCTGAAACATCAGTTCTAGGTCATATGCTTATAGTTGCAATTCTTGGTTACTTCTATTCGACTCATATAAAAGCATGTGATAAAAGATTAGAAAATAACTTTTATTGTGCACTATTTCATGATTTACCTGAGGCTTTGACTCG
>CAZBPU010000131.1:0-5299 GCA_964493845.1 uncultured Sulfurospirillum sp. | reverse complement strand
GCATTTTTAATGATAATACCAAATAATAGTAAAATACCTAACAAGCTAGGCATACAACTTGGTTTATCAAAAAGAAGCATTCCCCATGAAGCTCCAATCATAGACAATGGTAGAACTAATATCATAATTATTGCCATTCTAACTGATTTATATATTGCTATTAGTGTCATCAACAGTATAATAATACCAAGTCCTATAGCTTTTGTCATTCTTGCAAAACTATCATCAATTTGAGCGATATCACCTTGCTGCGTTACTATAAAACTATCATCTTTGACACTTTTTAGTGCTTTAAGAGTATCATCAGTTAGATGAGTTACAGGCCTTTTTGCTCTATATCCATTGATATCTAGCGAATAAAGCATCTTGTCTCTTTCTATCTTCGCATATGTAATATCTTTTTTGATTTGTGCAATTTGAGAAAGAGGAATATCCCCAAACTTAGTGTGTATTGGTAAAAGTTTTAGAGTATTTAAATTTTTAGAAAATTTCCCTTTCAAATATACTCTTACAAACTGCGTATTCATGGATTCTAAGTTTGCATTCAATGAGGCAATTTGTCCTTTTATAGGTAATTGCATCGCTATGTTGTAAGGTGTTATGCCATAGCTTAAAGCTCTGTTTTTATCTATAGATATTACATATTCACTAAAATCTTTATCCCAGCTTGTTGAAATAGATGTTAATCCTTTCACTTCTTTAATAGCTTTTGCTACTTTGTTTGAATATTCACTTAACCCTTCAACAACGGGTGATTGTACACGAGTATCTACAGTTGCTTTTATGCTAGATAGTGCAGTTGCGCCAAAATCAAAAACATCATTTCTTTTTAAACCTTCAAGAGTAGAAAGTTTATCTCTTATAATATCTTCAAGTTGCCACATGTCTTTTTTTCTATCAAATCTGTTGACAGCATTTATGGTGATAGTTGCCTCTGCCGGTAAATTTCCACTTCCTAGGCTTAAAACTCCAGGCTCTGTTCCAAAGGCAACAGAACTTTTTAAAGTCCAAGGTTGGTTATGTAACCAAAGCAAAAATGGCTTTATCTTTATCTCAGCGCTATCTACCGTTTCATTTGCACTAAAAGCTATCTGAGCTTTAATAATACCTGTATCCATAGGAGGCATAGCATCTTTACCAATTACAGGCATAACATTTTTTACACTAAATATTAAAAAGGCTATAACACCAAGAGTCAATACGATTCTTCTTAATATCTTCCATCCACTATTTGAAAATTTTATAACACTCATATAAGGTGAGACCAATCTTCCCATAGTGTTATCGTAAATATAATCAAAAAACTTCTCTATTTTTGTTTTTTTGGAACCATTTCTATATAAAAACTCTAATAGTTTTGGTATAAAAGTTACTGATAAAAAGAAGGAAACCAATAGTGCAATAATAAGAGTAAAGATAAGTGGCTTAAATATCTTTTGAGGAAAACCACCTACATACATTAGTGGAAAAACTATGGCGATTGTTGCAATAGTTCCTGCCCAAATCGGTGCCATAACCTCTTTTGTACCTTTAACTATAGATGTTTGCAAATCTTCTTTCAACTCTTTTAGGTGTCTTTCTATATTTTCAAGTACAACAACTGCATTATCAGTCAACATACCAAGGGCTAATATAATCGCAGTATATATTACTATATTCAGTTCACCCCCAGTTAGCCAAATAACAGCCATGGTTGAGAAAAACACCAGTGGTATAGTTATACCAGCAGCTATAATTGCTCTGAAATTACCCAAAAAGAACATAATAACAATCAAAGTATATATTACAGCATCCCTTAGAGCATCAAGCATATTTGAATTAGCTTGTTCTATAAGATTTCTCTGAGTATCGCTTACCTCAAAGTTGATATTTGGATATTTTTGCTCTAGTTTTTTCATCTCTGCTCGTGCGGCTTTACTCACATCAAGGACACTTCCTCCAGGAGCTCTTTGAATAGCTAATGCGATAGAATCTTTTCCGTTACCCATATAGCCACTTGTTCGTTTTTGGTAACTCCATTTAACATCGGCTACATCTTTTAATCTAACATTTGGTTTTATAAGCAAGTTTTGTAAAGCCAATATATTGTCTTTTTCATCATAAATTGTAACAGTATAAAAGCTATCATCACTCTTTACAAAACCAACTGGTATATCTTTATTTTGTGCCATTATTACTTTTGTAATGGTTTCAAAATTAATGCCATATTTTTTAGCTTTAAATGGATCTATCTCAACATTTATAGAACTCTGATAACCACCAAAAACTTCAACATTTCCTATACTCTTATTTCCAAGGAGATAAGGCTTTATAAAACTATCTGATATTTTTCTAATTTCAGACAGAGAGATATTATTGTTTTTTGGACTTAAAGATATTATATCGACAGGCAAGGTAAAATCTCCTGCAGTATATATTGCTGGATTTATACCGCTTGGCAGTTTTGATTTTGCTATGGATAGAGCATTTGCAACATCAACTGCTGCTGCATTCAAACCTTTATCGTATTCAAACTCTGCTGCTACTATTGAAAAGTTTGCAACATTTACACTGCTAACATCTGTTACAAGACCAAGTCTTGAAATTTCTTGCTCAATTGGTTTAGAAACCGTACTAGCAGCTACTCTCGCTGTAGCCCCTGGGACTTTTGTAATAACTATTACTTTTGGTGGATTTGCATCTGGAAATAGGTTCTTTGGCAATGTTACTAGTGCCACAATCCCCATGATAAAAAAACCAGCAATTAAGCTATAAAGCAGATATGGTCTTTTATAAAAATAATCAAACATTTTATATCCCTTTTACACTAATACCACTAAGAAGTTTTAGTAATATATCTGGTTTAGCAACAACTAATTTGTCATTACTATCAACTCCAGTAACAACAACACCTTGTTCTCCTGCTGATATAATATTTACCAATTTTGCTATAGTTTTATTACCTTTTATAGTGAGCACATAACTCTTACCTTCCCTATTTAAAACAGTATCTATAGGTAATTTATATCCATCACCATCAAAAATAACTATATCAACCTCCACTCTTTGATTTGCGGCTAAACTCTCATCAATATTTGCCAAGTACTCTAAAAGTCCATTGAAAGTTGTGTTTAGTGGAGATAAATTGACTTTTTTGCCTTTATATATCAACTCTTCCGCATTTACATCGCTAGGCAGTCTTACTAAAAGATATGAATTTGTATCAGAGCTTATAGAGACCAAAGGATGCCCAGGCATCGCTACATCTCCAACATTTGCCATGCTTGTTATCACACCGCTAACAGGAGCTACTACTTTTGTATATGAAAGCATATTTTTTATAGAATTTTTATTTGCATTTAACTCTTTGATTTTATATTCTAGTGTTTTTATACCAGCTTTTAGTGCTTCTATATTGGTAACTTCTTTGTCAAATTGTTCTTTTGATGCACCTTTGACTTTTAACAAGTTTATAGTTCTATTATGTATTTTAAATAGATTATCTAGCGCAATATTTTTTGATTTAAGTTGTGAATGTAAAGAATTAATATTTAAATTTAAAGCTTGTAATTTTATTTGAAAATCTTTATCATCAAGATTAACAATAATATCACCTTTTTTTATCACTTTACCGCTTTTTGCTATATACTCTATTCTTGCAGGAACTTTTGAGCTTATTTTTACATCATCATTGCTTTTAGTTGTAGCTAAATATGGTAAAGTAAGCGTAGTTTTTGAAATTGTAGGCGTAAAAGTTTTTACTACAATTTCATATGCTTTTGCTGGTTTATTATTAGCATCTACTGCTTTTTTTGATTGGATAATTTTCATACCACCTATAACCATCGTACCTAATACTAATAATACTAGTATATATGTTATTAACTTTTTCATTTTACAATACTCCTTAAATCATTTCCATAAATTACAGCAAGTTTTGCTATATTTTGCCAAATTTGTGATTTTATTTGATAATAGTTTGATTTTGCACTCATAAGACCATCTTCATACCTCAAATAATCCTCCTCACTCATTCTTCCTTCTTTTGTTGCAACTTTTGCAAACTTTAAAAGATCCTCTTTTTTTACTATATTTTCTTGTGTAAGTTTTTCAGATTTTTTTAGTAAATTTAACTCTTGATTTAAGCTGTTAGCTTCACTTTTTAATTCTGTTTTAGTTTTTTCTAACTTCATTTTATCTTTCATTAAAGCTATTTGCTTGAGTTGTATATCTGCATCACTGGTTTTATCATATAAAGGTAAAGAAAACCCTAGTTGATAATACCCATATCCTCTATGTACACTGCTATCTGTATTTACAGCATTGGATGAATAATTTTCACTCCAAAAAATATTTGCACCAATTTTTGGATAATATCTTTTTGCTTTACTAGCTTTTAAATCACTTTGTGAAGCATTTATAATTTGCTGCAGAGGCTTAAGAGCAAATATATTATTTGTATTTACTTTTGATATTAGTGACATTGGAGTAAAATTTTTCAAAGTTACACCAGTTAAGCTTTCTATTTTTGAAAGCAAAGAGACTTTTTTTATATTTACATTATTTATTGCTATCTCAAGTTGATTTAGTTTTTCATCTATTTTATCTATGGCAATCCCTGGCATTCTTCCATTGTCAACTGCAACTTGCATATCACTTTTTGTTTTTTCTATTGATTTTTTTGTTGCTTTTAAAGTTTGCTCTAAATGATAAATATATTCTAACCCTGAATTTGCTCCAAGTATAACAGCTTCATTCTTATAAAAATTTAATCGTTTTTTTAGCCTTGCACCTTTTGTCATATACTCTGCTTTTTTACTCAAAGCAGACAACTCTTTTACAAAAACAGGAATAGATACTTTGATACCATATCTTTCTATTGTTTGAGCAAATGGTAAAGCTTTGCCTTGTCCTATTAGTTTTCCTGCTGCAATTGGATCTAGAGGAAGAAGATTTGTAGCACTATTATAGTGTGTATAGCTAGCAAACAAATCAACTTTTGGGTAGTAGTTTGATTCTACTTTTTTTATGGCTGTATTTGCCATTTGTTCATTTATTTGATCTAGTTTTGAAGTTGGTTGCTTCTTTAGTGCATCAAAAAGCTCACTTATTGTAGTTGCTTGTGCACTCATTGTCACCAATATAGAAATAAAAATTAACATTTTTTTCATTTTTCATCCTTTAGCATTTTTTTCATTTTTTTCATTATGTATTCTGAAATCTCATCTATGTTACATGTAGAACATGTATCAACTCCACTTAATGCATGAGCTTTAATCCTAAGTTGTTTTGTTGTTATCATTAAATTTAAAGTACCAAT
>CAZBPU010000130.1:0-5441 GCA_964493845.1 uncultured Sulfurospirillum sp. | reverse complement strand
TTTTGTGCAGCGTAGCCTTCCATGACAGTATACTGTCCTGAAGCAAATACACCAACACCTTCTGGACCACTAGCTTTAAGTGCTTTTTTGATGTTGACTTCCATCTCATCAAATGCTCTTTTCCAGCTAACTGGTTGAAACTTACCATGTTTATCAAACTTACCATCTGCTCCTACACGAAGAAGTGGTTGTTTTAAACGATCCGCTCCATACATGATTTTAGCATTAAAGTACCCTTTGATACAGTTAAGTCCACGATTGACCGGAGCTGCCGGATCACCTTTTACTGCGACAATTTTTCCACCCTTAGTTGCAAGCATGATACCACAACCGGTACCACAAAAACGACAAGCGGCCTTGTCCCATCTCCATCCTGACTCAGCTTGGGCTGCTGCTGCTTTAGCTTCTTGTGGTACTGTAATTCCCACTGCTGCTGCTGCACTTGCTGCTGCTGTTGTCTTTAGAAAGTCTCTTCTTGAAAGCGACATATAGATACCTCCTGATTTGGGGCATATTCAAATACCCATTTTAGGTTACAAGATAATTATATCTATAGAGTGTGTGACATAGCTATGACTTATGTCAAATAAAAGTCTTTTACAACAAATTATCAGATTTTTGTGAATTTTCTACCATAGTGTTGAGATTTGATTTTAGTTTTTCTAACATTTTTCTTACATGTATAAGATTTTCAGCTGACTCAATTGCTATATCTTCAGTAGCATTTACTTTTTTATCAAAACTATCTTTCTCTTTTTCATCTATTTGTAAATCTTCTAGTGCATCTTCAACACTATCTGCTAAATGTTGAAGTTCCAATACTGCTGACTCTGCTTGTTTAATCGCATCTTCAGAATGATTCATGGCAACATTCACTTTTTTTACAAATTTTGAAAGATAGTTAGAAGCTTCGATTAACTCATCTTCACTCTCATTATCTACCCTTATATGGTTATGATTGAGGCTTTTAATATCATCACTCTCTAAATCTTTTGTTCTTTTAACAAAATCCTTTATATGGTTAACTATCTCTCTTGAAAGTATATATGAAAATAAGATTATAATTAGTGCAACAATAAGTGATATATACTGAAACTTTATAAAAATACTATTTTTCTCTTCACTATATTCAGTATATAACCAAACAGCAGTATCCATAGTATTCAATAATTTGATATTTTTTTCATATATATATAAAATAGAGTCATTTATACTATTTTCTACTTTCAATATATTTAAAATATACTTTTCATATTTTTTCCAATATATATAAGTATTTTCTACTACTTTTTTTACCTCTGGTAAAGCTTGAACATTTTTATTATTGATAAAAAGATTAATTGTTTCACTATAAAGATTTTTAGCTTTGATAAATTGTAGATAATCATTTTCATTATCTGTTCTTAAATATCTCTCAACAAAAAGTCCCATTCTTTGAGACAACATTCGTTGTCTTCCTGAAAGATCTATAAACTCTCTACTCATTCTATTTTTAACCATAACTTTTACAACTTTATCTGACTCAAATAAGAGAGATGTAGTTCTACCTGTTAAAGCTTCTAAATCACTCTTTATATATGATACTGCTTTTCTAATTTTTACAACTTCTTTTTTAAAAGGAACCCAAAGAGAACGTACCTCTTCAAGTTTAGATTTTATCTTTTCATTTTGTGGAGGATATATACCTTTTGCAGAATTTCCATGAATCAAATCATTTAAATTATTATCAAACAGATCTATAGCACTATTTAGCTCTCTAAAATCAGTACTTTGCTTGTATTTTATATAAAATATCTCTTTACTCATCTTTTGAGTAAGCATTCTTTGTTTACCAGCTATGTTAATTATAAGTGAATCTTTTTTACTTCTTTCATTCATAATGACTGTAAGTGTTATTACACATATAATTATAAAAGATAGCGTACTGCCCGCAAAATGTAGCTTCTTATTTATCCCTCTTGGTTTGAACATAATCCCATTTCCTCTATTCGTATATATCTCTTAATTCATCAAGATTTAATATCTTTACACAATTTTTTTCTATCTCTATAATGCCATTTCTTGTTAACTTCTTTAATATTCTTGAAAGTGTTTCTGGTTGTATATGAAGCATATATGCTATTTCATGCTTCTTTAAAGTATTGAAATGTCTTAATTCGTTAACTAACATGTGAGCTACTTTTGCAGTTCCATCAAATACAATATCTCTACTGATAATACACTGCAGTTGCTGAATCATTTTAAATGATTCTCTTAAAACCATCTTCATAAAATCTTGATTTGTCTGCATTAAACTTCTAAATTTAAGGTTATCAAAAACTAGAACTTTACTATCTTCTAAAAATTCAGCATTTGCATAACAACTCATAATATGTTCATCACACATCTTAGCAATATCAAATACTATAGAATTTGAAGATATCTTATATAAAAAAATCTCATTATCAAATCTATCTACTTTATAAAATTTTATAGCACCATCAATAAGATAAAAAATCTCATTTTGACTATCTTTTTCATAAAATAATACATCTGAATATACATAGTTTTTTAAAGTTGCAAAATTGGCTAATTCTTTTACAACCTCATCACTTAATGAGTTAAAAAATGAGATACTCTTTATAACTGATACATCTACCAAATAAAAGTTCCTAAATAATTTTTTGTTTATTGTAACATAAATCTAAGAATTATATCGATGACCTCTACCAAGTAATTCAGAAGCATCCATAACAATCATAAAGGCATTAGAATCATTATGTTTAATAATCTCACGAAGAATTCTTAGTTTACTAAGTTCTACTACTATAAAAATTATTTTCTTTTGCTGGTCTACATGTAAACCTGTTCCTGTAATAATAGAACCACTATCACCCAAAGTTTCAATAATCTTTTTACTCAATATTTCAGGCTTATCTGAAACAAGATGAACTACCTTTTTGGTTGGGCTTCCACTTAGTAGTATATCTATACATCTAGAAGTTATATATATGCTTATAATACTCCAAAGTGCTTTATCTACATCTCCAAATACATAAATTGAGCTAATTATAATAATAAAATCTATGCAAAGTATAACTCTTCCAGGTTTTATCTCAAAATTTGAACTTATAATTTTTGCTATTATGGTTGAGCCTCCAGCACTTGCATTTCCTTGAAGAACAAGCCCTACTCCAAAACCTATAAATACTCCTCCAAATATAGCTGCTAAAAGAATGTTACTTGTCAAGCCCTCTATATTTAATAACTCTAAAAACATGTCAACAAAAAAAGACATGAGTATAATAGCTACTATAGTTCTTATAGCAAACATTTTTCCCAAATACTTCATACCGACTATCAAAAGAGGTATGTTTATAGCCATAATCATCGAGCCTATAGTAAATCCGCTCAAATTATGAAGCAAAAGAGCCATACCTGGTGTACCACCTGTTGTAAAGTCATTGGATACAAAAAACAGTACTACTCCTAAAGAGATAAGTACTGTACCAACTGTTATATATAAATAATTTTTTATTTCTAATTTCATTTAATTTCTCCATTAAAAGGAGTTAACTCCTCTTAAAATTCTGTTTATGTGAAAGTTATTTTAATTTTGTGAGTATATTATAGTTGTGCATATGCACAGTTTTGCGTGTTTATCCTGTTGTGTTTTAGCCAGTTAGTTCGCATAAATCTTTACCAATTTATCTAAATTAACAATTTCTAAACCTTCTTCTATCCTTATAAGCTCTTGTTTTTTAAACTTTGTAAGAGTACGAGAGAGCGTCTCTGGAGTGAGATTTAGAAGGGATGCAACTTTTGTATTTTTAAGGGTTGAAAAGAGCTCTCCATTTTCTACCAAAAATTTTGCTATTTTTGCTTCTGAAGTTAAAACAATCTCATTTGTTACTACTTCACTCATGATTTTTAATTTACCTGCAAGTGACTTTATAATTTGAAAAGACAAATCAGGATTTTTAAAAAAACCATTTTCCAATTTTTTATAATCAATTCTCATAACTTCTCCACTACATATAAATTCTGCTGTTGCAGGATAAGGTATGTTTTCAAAGTTTGCAAGTTCCGCTATAAGACTAATAGGCAAAAATTGATGTAAAAATATCTGATTACCTTTATAATTTGTTTTATAAAGTCTAACAATACCGTCAAGCAATATATGCAAATGCTTTGGCTCTTCGCCCTCAAAAAAAAGTATCTCTTTTGAGTTATATTTTTTTATAGTTGATATTTCTTTTAGCTTTTTTAGACCATCTTCACCCAAATGTGAAAAGAATGGAATCTCTTTTATTCTATTTATCTTGTATCTCCTGTTTCTGGATAAAAACTCTTACAACTAAAGCTACAAGTTTAGCTAGAATTATTTTCTTTTATATTATCATTTATTAACTTTAAAAAGATATAATACAAAAAAATTTAGGGATATATAAATTGAATGAGAGTAAAGATTTTTTACGTACAATAGTTAATGATGACTTAAAGTCTGGCAAATATAAAGAGATTATCACTAGATTTCCTCCAGAGCCTAACGGATTTCCACATATTGGCCATGCTAAATCTATCTGTATAAATTTTGGTATTGCTCGTGATTTTAAAGGTCATTGTAACCTTAGAATGGATGATACAAATCCAACTAAAGAAGATACCAAATATGTAGAAGCTCTTAAAGATGCCGTAGAGTGGCTTGGATATGATTGGGGTAAAAGTGTATATTTTACTTCTGACTATTTTCCAAAACTATACGATTATGCTATTGAACTTATTAAAATGGGTAAGGCCTATGTTGACAGTCTAAGTGAAGATGAGATACGTGAGTATCGTGGGACTGTTACAGAGGCTGGAAAACGAAGTAAATATGCTAATCGTAGTATCCAAGAGAATTTAAACCTTTTTGAACAAATGAAAAATGGTAAATTTAAAGAGGGTGAACATATACTAAGAGCTAAGATAGATATGAGTGCTGCCAATATGAAAATGAGAGACCCACTTTTATATCGTATCAGACATGCACATCACTTTAGAGCAGGAGATGAGTGGTGTATATACCCTATGTACGACTTTGCTCACTGTTTATCCGATTATATTGAAGGTGTTTCTCACTCTATATGTACTTTAGAGTTTGAAAATAATCGTGATATCTATAACTGGGTACTTGATACTCTAAAGCTTGAACCTCCTCGTCCTTACCAACATGAGTTTGCAAGACTAAATATAAACTATACAGTTATGAGCAAAAGAAAACTTTTAGAGTTAGTTCAAGAAAAACTTGTAAGTGGTTGGGATGACCCTCGCCTTCCTACTATTGCTGGATATAAAAGAAGAGGTTATACACCTGAGTCTATACTAAATTTCTGCGATCAAATTGGTATAGCAAAAGCAAATTCTATGGTTGATGTTTCACAACTTGAATTTTGTATAAGAGATGATTTAAACAAAAAAGT
>CAZBPU010000129.1:0-5474 GCA_964493845.1 uncultured Sulfurospirillum sp. | reverse complement strand
ATACTCACTACCCAACTCAAGATGATGCAGAAGCACAAGAGGCTTTTATGTGTATAGCGATGAATAAAGAGTTTGATGACCCAAATCGTCTTAAACACTCTGTAAGAGAATTTTATCTTAAATCTCCAGAACAGATGAGTGAGCTTTTTGCTGATATACCAGAAGCGATAATACATACACAAGAGATAGTAGATAAGTGTAATTTAGAGATAAAACTGGGTGACCCAACTCCTCCAAAGTTTAAGTTTACACAAGAGTATGCAAAGAGTGAAGGTCAAGATATAGATAATGATGATGAGTATTTTAGATACAAGTGTAAAGAGGGACTCCAAGAGAGGTTAAAGCTTGTTCCAAAAGATAAGCATCAAGAGTATTACGACAGATTAGATACAGAGATGGATATCATCTGTAATATGAACTTTCCTGGTTATATGTTGATAGTATGGGATTTTATTCGTGAGTCTAAAAAACGTGGAGTTCCTGTTGGCCCTGGTCGTGGATCGGCTGCAGGTAGTTTAGTGGCATATTCACTTTTTATCACAGATATAGACCCTATGCCTTATAATCTTCTTTTTGAAAGATTTTTAAATCCTGAACGTATTAGTATGCCAGATATTGATATAGATTTTTGTCAATCACGTCGTGGAGAGATAATCGACTATGTTGTTGAAAAGTATGGAAGATACAATGTAGCACAAGTTATAACTTTTGGTAAGCTTTTAGCAAAAGGTGTTATTCGTGATGTAGCTCGTGTTCTTGGACTTCCTTATGCAGAAGCTGATGCTATGGCTAAGCTTATACCTGATGAGCTCGGAATAACACTAAATGGCAAAACAAAAAAAGGTAAATTTGTTGATGGAGCATATCAAAAAGAAGAAAAACTTCGAAAACTTATAGATGAAGACCCAAGAATTGCAAGAGTTTGGAAGTTTGCATTGGCACTTGAAGGACTAAATAGAAACTCAGGTATGCATGCTGCAGGAGTTGTTATAAGTGATGAAGAGCTTTGGCATAAAACACCTCTTTATAAACCATCAGGTGCAGAGCAACTTGTAACTCAGTATTCACTAAACTATCTTGAAGATGTAGATTTAATCAAGTTTGATTTCTTGGGACTTAAAACACTTACTGTTTTAGATAATGCTTTGAAACTTATAAAAAGAAGATACGATAAAGATATAAACTTTAATGCGATAGATATGAATGACCCAAAAGTGTATGAGCTTATACGAACAGGTCATACAGTAGGACTATTTCAGATAGAATCAACAGGCATGCAGTCTTTAAATGAGCGTCTTAAACCAGATGGTTTTGAAGATTTAGTTGCTGTTCTGGCACTATATCGTCCAGGACCTATGGAATCAGGTATGCTTGATGATTTTATCGAAAGAAAGCATGGAAGAAAAAAAGTTTTTTATCCATTTGAAGAGGTTAGTTTTGATAGTTTAAAAGAGACACTAGAACCTACTTACGGTATGATTGTTTATCAAGAACAAGTTATGCAGATAGTTCAAACTGTTGGTGGTTTTTCTCTTGGATATGCAGATATTATTCGTCGTGCCATGGGTAAAAAGAAAGATATGAGTGCATATAGAGAAGAGTTTTGTGATGGAGCTGAAAAACAAGGATATAAAGATAGAGAAAAATCAGCTGAACTTTTTAAACTTATAGAGAAGTTTGCAGGTTATGGTTTTAACAAATCTCACTCAGCAGCATACGCTATGATAACGTTTCAGACGGCATATCTTAAAACATACTATCCTCAAGAGTTTATGGCAGCACTTTTAACAAGTGAACAAGATAATACAGATAAAGTAGTAAAGTATATTGATGAGGTGAAAAGACTTGGTATAAAGCTTTCTCCTCCTTCTGTAAACTATTCACTAACAGAATTCAATGCAATCACTAATGATGATGGTGTTGAGACTATACTTTTTGGTATGGGTGCTATAAAAGGTGCAGGAAGTAGTGCAATAGGTAGAATTTTAGAAGCAAGAGAAGATGGTTTGTTTAAAGATATGAGTGATTTTATGTCTAGGATTGATACCTCTAAAGTAAATAAAAGAGTTATAGAATCACTTATAAAATCTGGTGCATTTGATGAGTTTGGACTCTCTCGTAGAGCTCTTTTAGATCATATAGAAATCTTAGTAGAAGCTGGAGCAAAGTGTGCTAAGATGAAAAAAGATTCTGTTGGCTCACTTTTTGGTGATGAAGAGGATATGACAACTATAAAGATAGATATTGAAAATCTTCCTGAGTTTGAGCCAAAAAGAGTATTAGAGCTTGAAAAAGAGACGATGGGCTTTTATGTTTCTGGTCATCCACTTGATAGTTTTAGAGAGTTGATTGACTCAATTCCTCATTCCCTCTCTTCAGATATAGAGAATATTGACAATAAAAAGACGCTTTTTATAGGAAAAGTAGAGAGTGTTACAGAGAGAATAAGTAAAAAAGGGAACAAGTTTGGTATCGTTAACCTTATGGATTTTCATGGGAATATGGAGTTTATGGTTTTTGCCAATATAATGCAAAAAATCCAAAATATGAATACAGAAAATCCAGTAGGGTTTGTTATAGATATAAAAAGAGATGATACAGGGGTTAAATTAAACTGTAAAGACGCTCTATCTTTAGAAGAACTCAATAAAGAAAAAGATAAAACAAAAATATTAGAAGAGTTAAAAGATGAGATTGATGAGATTCCTCATGTAGGCTCTAAAGAGATACAGACTATTGAAAATGGAAAGATATTTTTCATAGGAAAAGTAGATAAAATTGATGAAAAAACAAGTAAAAAAGGAAATCCTTACGCTTTTGTAAGCGCTTTAGATTTACAGGGAAGTTTAGATTTTATGGTTTTTGAGAAACAGCTTGAAAAACTCAATAGTCTGAATATTGAAAAACCTATAGGTTTTGCTTTAGAGATAACAAAAGAAGATGAAAAAGTTAGAATATCTTGTAAAGGGGTATTTACACTAGAAGAGGCTAAAAAGAAGAAAAATAGCAAAAAAGCAGTTGAAAATAGAGTAATTAAAGTGGAACATACACCACTTCCACCAACGGTTATAAGATTGGAGTTGAGTGAGGATTTTTCTGTTCTAGATGATTTGTATACTCTTATAAAAGAGAATTATGGACGAAGTGAGTGTGAACTTGTAGTAACATCAAAACTTGTAGATATAAAGATGAAAACATATCTAAAAATCGATCCAGCAATTTGTGAGAAGATTGAAAAACTTGAAGGTGTGGAGGTGATAGGGTGATTTATCAAAAAAAAGAACTTTGCAAAGTAAGAACAGTAACAACATTTTTAACTCTAAAAAAAGATAGAAAAACCTGGAAGGATGAGATTTTAAATGCTTCAAATTTTTGTAACAACCTTGCGTCAAAGTTTATAGATGATGGTTATGAAGTACAATCTATTCGTATAGTAACTAATGCTTTTGGAGAGTATCTTGATACAAGTTCTTTACAAATGGCTAATGAAGATTTAGCATATATAACTAAGATATTAAGTTCTATAGAAGGGCAAAAACTTCGTATAAGATTTGCTATAGGTGAAGCAAAAACTAAACAAGAGATAGAGCTTTTGCCTGAGCTTATTCGTGATTTCGGAGATTTGTGTAATGCTTGTGTAAATGTACCTCTTGATGAGTTTGGTATATTGGATAATGAGCTTATAAAACTATCATCAAAAGTAGTACAGAAGATAAGTAAAATTACTCCAAGAGGAGAGGGCAACTTTAACTTCACAGTCAATTTTAACTGTAAATCTCTTATTCCTTATTTCCCAGCTTCATATCACAATAGTAGTAATAAAAACTGTTTTGTTATAGGGCTTGAAACTCCTGATTTGTTAGTAGAAGTTTTAAAAGAGTTTAACTCTACATGTAAAAACCTTACTCATAATGAAAAGTTTAAAAAATATTATGAGATTATGAGTGAAGCGATGCAGTATCATGTTGATAAGATTAAAAATATGGTTGATGATTTTGATACTAAAGAGTTTATATTTAAAGGATTTGATAGCTCAGCTGCACCATCTAAAAATTGTTCAAGTATGTGTGAAGTTTATGAAGAGTTAGGGGTAGAGTATTTTGGAGCTAGTGGGAGTGTTGAGGTTTCTTCACTTTTAACAAAAGTATTTAAATCTCTTAAAAATGTAGATTTAGTTGGTTTTTCAGGTCTTATGTTGGCAGTAACAGAAGATATGGGTTTGGCAGAAGGTACTATAAAAGAGCAGTATGATTTGCGTTCACTTCTTACTTATAGTTCTGTTTGTGGTATAGGATTAGATACTGTACCAATTCCAGGGGATGTTAGTTTAGAAAAGTTAAATGCAATTATGAGAGATACAGGAACTATGGCTTTTAGATTAAATAAACCACTTACTGTTAGAGTGTTTCCAGTTCCAAACAAAAAAGCTGGAGATATGACAGTGTTTGAGAGTGATGATTTGTGTAATTGTAAAATTTTAGAGGTGAAATAATGGCATACAATATATTTTTTGATACAGAAACAACAGGCATAGAAGCAGAAGATCAGATAATCCAGATAGGTGCTATCATAACAGATACTAGAGGTGAATTACATAAAAAAGGTGTATATGATGAGTTATGTTCATCAAAGATACCAATAAAACTTCAAGCAATGAGTACACATGGCATAAGACAAGTTGAGTTAGAAGGCAAGCCAGACTTTAAAAAGACAAATTTTTGGGAAGATTTAAATGGATTAAATTGTGGAGACAACTATCTTATAGCTCACAATCTTCCATTTGATTTAGGTATGTTAGAAAAACATGGCTTTAAAAATGAATTTCAAACTATAGATACCTTAAAGTGTGCTATGCATCTTTATGATGTAAAAGTTCCTCATATTAGTGCAGGATTAAATCAAATAGATTTGATTGAAGAGGAGATATTGGATAAAAACAATAATATTGTTCCAAACTATAAACTTCAAACTTTTAGATATAAACTTTTTTCAAAAAATGAAGAAGAAATTGAAGCAAAAAAATATGGAGTTGAGATTAAAGCTCATGATGCAATAGGTGACGTTCTTATACTAAAGATGTTTTTAAAGTCACTCTTTTTTAGAGCAAAAGAGAAATATAAACTTGAAAATAGTGAAGTTATGAGTAAATTGGTAGAGCTTTCAAGTGAACCTGTTAAACTAACAATGTTCTTATTTGGTAAATATAAAGGGATGACTTATGAAGATGTTTTTCATACTGATAGAGGGTATCTTGAGTGGTTACTAAGAGAGCAAGATAAGATGGGTGAAAAATGTGATAAAAATATAAGATATACACTTATGGAGTTGCTAAAATAGAGCTTTACATGTAAAGCTCTATTATGATTTTTAACTCTCTTCTACATCTCTAACACTGTTTAGTAATTCTCCTAGTATATCTGTCATTGTAAGGATACCCTCAAGCTCATTGTTATCAATGACAAGAAGTCTTTTTA
>CAZBPU010000128.1:0-5487 GCA_964493845.1 uncultured Sulfurospirillum sp. | reverse complement strand
TGAAATTGTAGCACTTTTTAGAATATTTGATTTTAGGTTATCGTAACATCAGTTAGATTGTAAAAACTCTATGAGTTCTAAACACATTTTAGCTTTATCATTTTTATATTTTTTTAAAAGTTTTTTATAGTTATCTTTGTTTATATCACTTGTGCCTAAAAACTCACACAAATCAGATTCTATGATAAGTGAGTTTTCATCTATGATGTTTGCTTTTACTTCTCTATATGCTAAACCATCTACTTTATTAGTAAAAAAAGGGATTAAAAATTTATCTTGTAAGTGTAGTTCATTCATACACTTACTCTTTGTAACATTTTTTTATAGATACTTTTCATATTCTCATACACCTCTATTGAGAGGTTTATCGCTTCTAGTACATCTTCACTATTGTTAGGGTATTCGTGAGTTAAACTATTTCTTAGTTTTCTATAGTCTATCCAATCATCGCTATTTTCTAGTAGTTCTAGCTTTTCTAGTCTATTTAAAACATCTATCAAAGCCATAGAGTTTTTATACTCTTGTAACTCTCTCAAAATTGCTGGAAAAAACTTATCTCCCATCTTGTCTTGAATCTTTGTAAAACGGTATATAAAAGAATCTATCGCTTTTATCTTCTCTATATCTTCAAAATCATCATTTTCAAAAGGTAGGTAGCTTTTTACCTCAGGTAAAATCATATCTATTCTTTTAAAATGAATATCTAGTTCCTCTTTTATCTGTTGTATCGTTATCATAGTTTTATCCCTTGTTTTGCTATTTCAAATATCTCTTTTTTTACAGAGTGATTATCTATAAGTAAATCTATCTTTTGTTCCCCAAACTCTTTTTCAAACTCTCTTAAAAAGATAATCTTAGATTTTAAGATATTATCTTTTTTATCTGTTTGGATATATATATCAATATCACCACCCTTTAAACTATCATCAGTTCTACTACCAAAAAGATAAACAGCAGTAGAGTTAAAAATCTCTAAAGATAGTTTTTTAAAATAGTTGATTTGATGTTGGTTTAGTCGCATACTTTTACTTTACCTGTAACCACATCATTTATAAGTGTTTTTCTAAACTCTTTTAGGAGTTCTATTTTAGTTGCGATTGTTTTTGTAATAGAATCTATCTTTTCTGTTTTTTCGTCTAGGTATGAGGCTATTTTTTGTTGTTCTTCGTAAGATGGTTTAGTCATTTGTTCTTGCATAAATAAAGTCATATTTACAGCTTCTCTAATTTCTAAAATACCTGTAGCTATTTTTCTAAGGCTTTTTTGAAAAGCTTTCATCTTAAAAAAATAATCATAATATTTGGCATAACTATCATTTTTAGTTATTAAAATAATATAAATAACACTTAATGCCCCAAATTCTTTAGATATACCAACAGAACCAATCATAATATTCATTTTATTCACAACAATATCATTAGGATATACAAGTTTATAGTTCGTTATATCTTCTGCCATTTTGTTACCTACATTACCTTTATCTCTATGATTTATAACTCCAATATCTTTCATAACTGATAATATATTTTTAGTTACTGCCTCATTTTTTTTCTTATCTAAATTTTTACCTACTCTTTCATTAAAAATATTTTTTATTCTTTCTGTTTCCCAACCTTCAGGAATATCCCCTATCCATTCAATCCCACTATCTTTAAGTTTTACACCCTTATCAAGACCCCTCAAAACTGTTTCATTTATAAGAGTTTGTTTTAACTCTTTGTATTTTAAAGATTTTTCTTCAAGCAGTTGTATCTCTTTATCTATCTTTTGTGTTTGAGTGTCTAGGTAGCTTGCTATTTTTGTTTGGGTTTTTAGGGGTGGTAAAGCTAACTCTATTGAGTAAAATTCACTATGATTTAAATCAGGTATAGCTGTAATACCAGCATAAATTTTCATTAATGATTTTACATAATATGTAGTAAGTAAATTATAAATATATTTCCTATCTAATTTTTTATTGACACCTACTTTAAAAAAATTATTATGAAATGCTCCCTTAACATTTGTAATTATTTGACCTACTCCACTACCTGTTCTAACTACTAAAAAATCATTCTTATTACATAATACATTTTTAGTTGGTTTATAAATATATTCTTTTATTGTTCCTTTTATTGATGGTAATGTAATATATTCTACTGAATTAATTTTTGGATTATCGGTTCTTTCACTTCTAATTATCTGTAGCCCTTGACTAACTTTAAATAAGTCATTAAATCTCTTAACTTCCCACTCCCTAGGAATCTCCCCCAACCACTCTAAACCACTATCTTTATAGCTATCATATTTATCAAATATCATAACCCTAAACCATCTTCAAGAGTTTGTAGTTCATCATCTATTATCTTTATGTCTGATAGTATAGAATCTAGTGGTCGTAACTGTTGAGGTTTATAAAATATCTTGTTAAAATTTATCTCTACACCTACAACATTATCTAAAAGTACAAAAGGCTTCGTGATATATTTAACCATAAAATCATCTATATTTTTTTGATTTTGTTCCTCATCTTTATCATACATAACTATCTCATAATCTTTTTGATAATCAGGTGTTATCTCTACGGTTATAGTTATACTCGCTTCTTTTGTTTTAGTAGCTTTTTTTGCACTTGATTTTATAAGAATCTTTGCACAACCTAACTCCTCTTGAACCTCATCAGTTTGCTTTATAATGGTTTCTTTATCTTCATCATAAAAATAATAAGTATTATCACTTATATAAACTTTTAAATCTTTCTCTTTATAATCCAACTCTTTGATAGTATCTTTTATATTTTCAAGTTGTGATATATCTGATAGTTCAAATTTATCTATGATTATCTCATCTTGTACTATTTTTAGGGGTGTTAGTTTTATAGATTTTTTCTTAGGTTCTAAGATAGATTCTATGCTCTTGTTGTTGTGGTCAAGATTTGTAAGTGTTAAGGCTTGTTTGTTAAAGTAAAAAAACTCTTTATCAAAAACTTTTGCATAATCGTTATCTTGAAAATCTGTTAAAGTTTTTACAATCTCTTTTCGGCTAAGGGAATCTACCTCTTTTCTTTTTTTACCTTTGTTCTTTTTCATAGGTGTAAATTTTTCACTTGCATTTATCATCATAACTTTGTTTTTATGATGCTCTTTTTTATTTTTATTAAGAACCCAAAGATAAGTAAAAATTCCAGTATTAAAAAACTCATCTGTTGGTAGTTGGATGATTGCTTCTACTATATCTGTATCAAACATCCATTTTCTTATGTTGCTCTCTCCACTTCCTGCATCTCCACTAAAAAGTGTTGAACCATTATGTACAACTACCCCCATACCCTCTAAACTCATCTTAGATATAAGATGTTGCATAAATAAGAGTTGCCCATCTGATACAGCTGGATGATACTTAAATCTACCCGTTTTATCTTGAACTATATCTGACTTAAAACCTTTCCAATCAACCCCATAAGGTGGATTCGCTACAACTACATCAAACTCTTTATCTTGAAATTTTTGGTCAACTAAAGTATTGCCATATTCTATATAAGCATTTTTTCTAAATCTACTCTCTATCTTTGCCAAAGCATATAAAGCATCGTTCCAATCTTGCCCATAAGTTGCCGTGGGTCTATTTGGATATGTTTGGTTTACTCTATCCTCTACACCATAAAGCATATTTCCACCACCACAAGTAGGGTCATATAAACTTAAAAAGTCTTCACTATTTTCTGTTTTTGATAAAATAATCTCAGATATAAGAGATATAACATCATCAGGTGTGTATTGCTCTCCTGCTGTTTCTGCTGATATATCTGCCCATTTTCTTTTTATGTGTTCCTCTAGTGTTGTTATCTCACTATTGTTAAATGGTTTTAAGTCTATCTCACTCCACGCTTTCACAAAAGAAAAAAGTATTTTTTTGTTATTTAGAAGTCCTGCTATACCTGAAATATCCAGATATTTATCTTCCCCTGTGTTTTTATCTATACCTAGTAAATCTTGTGTCTCACCATCAAAACCTTTTAGGTAGTTATCAAAATCAATCTCAAAAGTTTTATCATTTTTACAAATATCATTTAATATTTTGTTGTGTTCAAACAGATATGTGTTATAACCTTTCTCTTGGTCTTTTATCTCATCTATAAAATCCTCGATAGATAAGTCATCTCCACTTTTCTTTAGTTCCTCTTTTAGTTCATCACCCATTCGTGAGAATCTACTCTCCACCATAATAAGAGCAAAAAAAGGCATCATATACTTAGGAAAATCACTCTGCTTAATACCTGCACCTATTAGTAAGTCTGCTGTTTGCCATACTTTTGTTTCATATTTTAATATGTCTTGATTCATTCTGTAAACTCCAATATTTTAGATAGTTAAAATTCAATTTTTATAATATAATAATTTATAACATTAATTTAAGAAAAGAGATTCTATTTATGTTTAAGATTATAACTCTATTATTGAAAACATAGCTTAAAATTATATGTTTAGAAAACTTATAGGGCTAGGGTTGCCCCATAAGTAATATTAGATTCTATTCTGATTCTAAGTAGTTCAAAAATAATGTTCTATTTTTATCAGTTAGAAGTCTAGCACCATTTTTAAAGTTAGTGATAGTTGAACGATTAAAGTCAAATACTCTCGATAAGGCACTACCACTTCCTGCTTTTTCTATTGCTTTTAGTATAAGCTCTTTATCTGCTAATGGTTCTTTTATCTCTTGCACATCTATAACCTTAACATCATCATCTTTAACTACTAAAACTACCTGTAACTCCTCTATCTCCTTTTCAAGTTGTACGATATGCTCTTTCTTGTTTTTTATATGCTCCTCTGCTGTTAGCTCTATACTCTTAGTTTCCTTTTCAATTTTTGGAAATACTCCACTCTCTATGGTTGAGTTAAAATCAACTGTATTTAAAGTGGTAAGTTTTTTTAACTCTTTTTGGTTAAACCTCTCTATACATTTGTTGTCTGATTTCTCTTGTTCATCACTGAACATAAGAGATACTAACCTTTCATCACTCGCATAAGTAAGATATAGATTCACACTCCCAGCACTTACACCTGTAAGCTCAGATATATTCTTTTGAGTGTAGTTGTGGTATTCATATAGATGAAGCATATCTAAGCCTTGTTTTATCCATAGAATCACTAACTCTTTTTGAGATAGCTTTATCTTTGAATCTCTTGTTTGTATCTGCTCTATGATGGAATCTACATCATTTTCTATGGCTATATCATTCATTTTGTTTTATCCTTTTGAACCCTTTAAGGTTGTATTGAGCCGTTTTAATTTCTCTTTGCTGTTATGTGTTCGTCTATTTGTTAAAAGTATTAATTGTAGAGTTATATACTCTAAACTAAACTCTTTCATCTCAAAATATTTCTCTGCAATACTAAGTACATCTAACATAGAATCATCAATCATAAAATCTTTTAATTTAGATTCTATATTTATAGGGCATCTCTAAAAACCCTACTTAATAAGTTTCGAATCAAAAAAATAGTA
>CAZBPU010000127.1:0-5630 GCA_964493845.1 uncultured Sulfurospirillum sp. | reverse complement strand
AAAAAACTAATTCTAGGCGAGAGCCTAAACTACAAAAAGTAAAACAAAAAGGATATAAAATGCATATAGAAGCAGGTGTAGTAGCAGGAGCTAAGATGATACTTAGCTATGGAACGGCAGCAGGAGTTTTAGGAGTTGGAGCTAAATTGGCTTGGGAAAATATAAAAGACAATGGTGTTTTATCATTTGCAATCAAAAGTATATTGACAACTATCATAGTGTTTTGTTGTTTTGAAGTTTTACCTCACTATCCGATTGGTGTAAGTGAAGTACATCTTATACTTGGAACAACAATATTTTTGATTTTTGGAGTTGCACCAGCTATGCTTGGACTTGCAACTGGTCTTTTGATTCAAGGAATCTTTTTTGCACAGTTTGATTTACCTCAATATGGCATCAATGTAACAACCTTGTTAGCTAGTATGATAGCTCTAAACTATGCAGTTAGAACAATCATACCAAAAGGTACAGCTTATAAAGATATCAGCTATACTCAAATGCTAAAAATGTCTATAGTTTGGGAAGGTGCTATCGTATCATGGGTTGCTTTTTGGGCACTTTATGGTCAAGGATTTGGAAGTGAAAACCTACATAATATAGCTACATTTGGTGGAGCATATATGAGTGTTATTGTTTTAGAGCCACTTGTAGATTTAGCAGTTCTTAGTGCAGTAAAAGCATTTAATATGAAAAAGTGTAACATCTTTTTTGATAAAAAGTTAAATAACTGTAAAGCTTAGTACATGAAATATATTTTTTGCGAAAGCAAGAGCTTTAGTGATAAGAATTTAACTTGGACTTTGTTCAAGTCAAAGGAGACGATTAGATGAAGCGGTACAGACACTATAAAAAGGACAAAGCAGTAGTTTTATCCTGCTTTGGCTCAATCATAGAGCAACAGAGGTATTTGGATTTAAAAGAGTTAGTGCAAAAAGAGTTTCCTGATTGTGATATTTTTCTCTCATTTAGTTCTCGTATGGTTTTAAAACATCTTGAAAAACAAGATGAGAAGTTTAAAAATCTTGCACAAGTTTTAGCAGATGTAGATATGTTAGGCTATAAACACATAGTTGTAAGCTCAATTAACCTTTTTCCAACAGATGAACATGAGTTTATGAAAAAGATTGTGGAGGGTTTTAAGAGTTTTTCTTTAGCCCATATCAGCTATAGTGATGCGATTTTAACTAAAACAAAACAGACAAGTAGTTTTTTAAAAGATTTACATGTAGAGATTTCTAAAGAAGATACTGCAAATGTGTTTGTGATTCATGGGACTCCAAAGTTAGATACTTTTGGGATAGAGTCTATAAACTATTGTGCAAAATATTTAGAGTTTTTAGATGAGAGAAACTTTGCATTTTCATTAGAGGGTGCATTTGCTTATAGTGATGTAAAAGATATCATAAAAGCAAATATAAAAAAGAGAGGTTTTGAAAAAGTACAGGTCATACCTATGCTTTTAGTTAGTGGAAATCACTACGAAAAAGATATGTTTGAGATAAAAGATGACCTTTTGAGTGATTTTCAATCATCTGTAGTTAGTTTAAAAAACCAAAAAAGCTTCAATCTGTTGGGTATTAAAAATGTACAAGATATCATCGTGGACAATATAAAAGAGACATTTACAAAGATGGGACTTAAGTGAATAAGTTATATATGGTCTCTTTAGGTCCTGGCGATTTTGAGTTAGTTACCTTAAAGGCTCTTAGAGTTTTAAAGCAGTGTGATGTTATCTGTATACCTACAAAAAGTAAAGGTAGTTTTGAAAAGTCGATGACTCATAAGATAGTTAAAAAACTTATGAGTGAGTATGGCTTTGAAAAAGAGATAGTGCCTATATACTCTCCTATGCAGTTTAAAAAAGAGGATTGGCAAAGAGAAGTAGATGAGATACAAGAGTGTTTTAAAAATTCTAAAAGTGTCTGTTTTGTAACTTTAGGAGATAGTGCTATATATAGTAGTGTCTATTATCTTTTAGATTTGATAAAAGAGCAAAATATAGATTTATATGAAAATTGTGAAGTTATAGCTGGTGTTACTTCCTTTTCACAAGCTTCTGCAAAGGTAAAAAAACCTCTTTGTGTTGGAGATAGTGCGTTGGAAATAGTTCCACTTTTGGACTATGAAGTACCAAAAACAACAGTCTATATGCGACCAAAGATAGGTATGGATACATCGAATATAAAAGAAGAAGGTAGTTTTTATACTTTTGAAAACTTAAATTTTAAAGATGAGAAAGCTTTAGACTATAAAAAGAAAAAAGTAGAAAAATATATGACCCTTTTTGTGGATTTTTTCGATGGTAAAGAGTAGGATAGAAAAAGAGGATTTAGATTTTCAAGTCACATCACTTAAAGCAACGAGCGATGGACATACAGATAGTGTTTACATCGTCGATGATAGATATATACTCAAAGTTTTTGAAAAAGCAGATGAGGCATGTGTAAAACAAGAGATAAAACTTTTGGATTTATTAAAAGAGTTGGTAGTTCCTAAGGTTGTTAAGGAAGTCTTTTTTATAAAAGATAAACCAGCTCTTATGTTTACAAAACTTGATGGGAAAAGTGTTAAAAAAGCTACTCAAGAGCAGATTAGAGAGATGGCACTATTTTTGAAAAGTTTTCATAAACTAACTTTCTCTAAAACAACAACAAATGAGAATCTTTTTGAGAAAAAAAGAGTAGAAAAACTTGTTTTAAATTCAAAAGATGAGAAGCTTATAGAAACCTATAACTCTCTACATGTAGAGCTCAAAAATGATGGTATCATCCATGGTGATCTGTTTTTGGACAATGTGTTATTTGATGGCAATAAACTAAGTGGTGTTATAGACTTTATAGATGCTTGTGAGGGTGATTTTCTTTTTGAATTGGCTGTAATTGCTTTTGCTTGGGATTTAGATAAGAGTGATTTAGAGATTTTATTATCGAGTTATGATGAGAGTATAGATACAAAAGTGTTTAAAGAGTATATACAATATGCTATTGTTTGTTACTGTGCCTTTAGAGCTGAGGTAGGGCGAGATTATAAAGATTTAGTAGAGAAATTGGAGAAATTATGATAAAAAAAATAGTAGGAAATATTGATTTTTTAGAAAACTTAAGAGGGAAAAGTGCTTCATTTGCTTTAGCAATAAGCACAACAAAAACATGTGAGATAGATGGTTTGACACAAGCTGGAATACCAGGATTTGTCTACTTGACACCAACACTAGATGCAGAGTTCTTATGTATTGGAGAGGTAAGAAGTTTAGATAACATAGCCGAAACTCCAAAAGGAGTTCCAACTCCAGCACTTATAAGTCGTGCAGTTCATCTTTTAAAATCATATAAAAAGTTAGAGATATTTGATTTAGGAGCTAAAGTAAAACCAAAACTAGACTATTTTGAGCAGTATAGTTTTGGGATTGAGCCATCTTGCAGTATTGAAGATGGAGCAGATATAGAAGCTAAAAAGATTTTTGATTTGGGAGAGAAGTTTGCTAGTGAGTATGAGTTAAATAGTGATTATCTTATCTTAGGAGAGAGTGTACCAAGTGGAACGACAACAGCACTTACAACTGCTCTTGCTCTTGGGTATGACTGTAAAGATAAGTTTAGTAGTAGTTTTAAAGATACTCCAGATAGTGTAAAACAAAAAGTTGTGAAAAAGGCATTGGCAAATCTAGCAAAAGAGGATAAGTTATTTGAAAAGCTTTCAAAAGTTAGTGACAATATGCTTATTTTCAATGCAGGTTTTGTTGTAGGTGCTTCTAAAAGAGGGCTACCTTTGGTTTTAGCAGGTGGAACACAGATGGCATGTGTACTTCTAATAGCAAATAGATTTGCATCCAATATAAACTCTAAAAACTTAGGACTTTTCACTACAAAATGGATAGCTGAAGATGAAAACTCAGATATAAAAGGACTTTTAGAGATGTTAGATTTCAAAGTCAATGCATTTTATGCTGATTTTGATTTTGCTTTAAGTGAACATCCAGCATTAAAACTTTATGACCAAGGTGAAGCAAAAGAGGGTGTAGGAGCAGGAGCTTGTTTAGTTTATGGACTTTTAAATGGTCTTAGTAAAGAGGATATTACTAGAAAAGTAGAGAATTTTTTAGGATGAAAAAAATCCTTTTCTTTGGTGGGCAAAACTCTGGTAAAAGTAGACTTGCTGAGGAAAAAACTTTAGGTTTATGTACAAAAAAGCCTTACTATATCGCTACTTATCTTGATGAATTTGATGATGAAGATATGAAAAAGAAGATAAAACAACATCAAAAGAGTAGAGCAGAAAGTTTTATAAATGTTGAAGAACCATACGATATAAGTAAAAGCATAAAAGAGGGCAATACCTATATAATAGATTGCCTCTCTATGCTTATTTTTAACAACTTAGAAGATGAAAATAGGCTTTTTTCTCAGCTTGAGAGTATCTCTACATGTAAAGCAAATATAGTCTTTGTACTAAATGATGTAAGTGGTGGTATAGTCGCATCAGATAAGCAAAGTAGAAAGTTTGTAGAACTAAGTGGCAGGGTTGGGCAAAAGGTAGCAAGTTTTTGTGATGAGGTTTTTGAAGTGAAATTTGGATTAGTAAAGAAGTGGAAATGAAAGAGTTTTCTCATGGTGGAGATGTAAAGAGTTTTGCTAAAAAATATGGACTAAAAAAAGTTATCGACCTCTCTTCAAATATAAACTTTTTAAAACCAAAAATAGATTTGGATTTTAATAAACTTGATATCTCTAGCTATCCAAACTATGATGACTTCTACAAGCAAGTTGCAAAACATTTTAGTGTAAAAAAAACTCAACTAGAGCTTTACAATGGTGGAAGTAGTGCTATATTTACTCTGTTTAAAGAGTTGGATGTAAAACATTGTACTATCTATTCACCTGCGTATTTGGAGTATAAAAGAGTAGCTAAACTTTTACATGTAAAGACGGAATTAATCAATCGATTTGATGACATATATAAAAAACCCGAGAAAAATTCACTTGTTATTTTTGTAAATCCTTCAACTCCAGATGGAAAACTATATGATTTAAAAAAACTCTTCAAAATTTGGGAAAAAGCAGAAGCAACTGTACTCATAGATGAGTCATTTTTAGAGTTTTGTGAAGCAAAATCTTCTGTAGGTATGCTAAAAAAGTATAAAAAACTCTATATCTTAAAGTCTATGACAAAGTTTTATGCAAGTGCAGGAGTAAGAGTTGGTGTGATAATCTCAAAGAAAAAAAACATAAAAAAACTAAAACAAAACGAACCTCTTTGGAAACTCTCACAGTTTGATATAGCTTATTTAAGCGAAGCACTCAAAGATAAAAAATTTGCAAAAAAAACTTTAAAAGTGACAAAGAAAAATAGAGAGTTTTTAGTAAATCTTCTTGAAAAAACAGATAAGTTTGAAAAAATCTACAAAAGTGATGCAAACTTTGTTTTAGCAAAACTAAAAAAGCAGAATGCAAAAGAGTTTCAAGACAGTCTTATAGACAGGGGTATTATGGTAAGAGATTGTAGTAATTTTGATTTTTTAAATGAAAAGTTCGTGAGGATTGCAGTTAAGAGTAAAAAAAGTATGAAGGAAATTCTTTGAAAAACCTCTCCATCTTTGGTACTCACTCAGACTCAGGCAAATCAACTTTAAC
>CAZBPU010000126.1:0-5685 GCA_964493845.1 uncultured Sulfurospirillum sp. | reverse complement strand
GTGAAAATGGTGCTTTGTTTGTTATAGATAAAGACCATGCTAACTTAACACCTGGACTTAAAAGAATAGAGTATTCAAAATACCCTTGTATGTTTTATCATTTTTTAAAAGTAAAAAACTTAAGTGGCGAAGAATTTATAGAGCTATTAAAAAAAGAGTTTAAAAACTTAAAAAAAATAGTAGTTGGTTATGATTTTACTTTTGGTAGAAAACGCTCATGTGTTGCAGAAGATTTAAAAACTCTTTTTGATGGTGAAGTAGAGATTGTAGATGAATTTTTTTACAATGGAATTTCAGTCCACTCTTCAGTGATACGAGAAGCCTTACTTAACAAAGATATAGATAATGCAAATAGGCTTTTTGCAAGAGAATACTCTATTATCGGAAAAGTTGTTAATGGGCAAGGTCTTGGAAAAGAGGAGTTATATCCTACTATCAATATAGAAGTAAAAGATTATCTCCTTCCTAGTGATGGGGTTTATGCAACAAGAACTAAAATAGAAGATAAAATTTATAACTCTGTTTCGTTTATAGGAACAAGAGCTAGTACAGATGGTCATTTTTCAATTGAGACACATATAATTGATAGAGATATTGATGTAGGTGATGAAGTTGAGATATTTTTTGTACACTTTTTAAGAGAAAATCGAAAATTTAATGATTTAAAAGATTTGAAAACACAAATAACTATTGATATCAATAGTGCAAAGAGTGCTTTAGATATTTGTAAAGTATATAACTATGGATAGAGTATTTTCCAAGCCAATAAAAAAGCAGTTTGAATTTGATGAGAGTGTTGCAAGTGTTTTTGATGATATGCTTGAGCGCTCAATTCCTTTTTATAAAGAGGTTATATCTTTAGTTTGTGACTTAGTTGAGTTGCATTGTCAAAAAGATGCAACTATTATAGATTTGGGTTGTTCTACTGCTAACACACTACTGCATTTACATCAAAAATCACATCTGTATAATCTTATTGGTATTGATAACTCATCTGCTATGCTCGAAAATGCAGCTAAAAAAATCAGTGCTTACGGTGCAAAAATAGAGCTTATAAATGCAGATATGACAAAAGTAGACTTAAAACAGGCAGATATAGTTATAGCTAATTATATGTTGCAATTTATACGACCTATAGAGAGAGGTGGATTTGTAAAGAGAATATATGAGACATTAAAAGATGATGGTGTTTTTATCTTTAGTGAAAAAATCATATTTGAAGATAAGCTAATCAATAAGCAAATGATAGATTTGTACTATAAGTTTAAAAAAGAACAAGGATATAGTGAATTTGAAATATCTCAAAAAAGAGAAGCATTAGAAAATGTTTTAGTTCCCTATACTGAAGATGAAAATAAAAAGATGATTCTAAACTGTGGTTTTAAAAGTATAGAATCACTTTTTAAGTACGGAAACTTTATCACTTTTATTGCAAGAAAGTAGGCTAACCTACATATGCTCTAACATGATTTGGAATTCCACCTGGTGGTACAAGAGCTACTCTGTCATTTTGTTGTAAAACAGTATCAAATGGTGCAATCTTATGATTTACAAAAACTGCTTCAACTTCATCTATTTTAAGTTCTAGATTTGTTATTAACTGTTTTATTGATATCTCTTTTTTTATCTCCATAGGAGTATTTCCACAAGCTATACCTTTCTCTTTCAGTTTAGTTTTTAAAAATGAAAAAGCGTTAAATGTTATAGTAATCATCTGAAAAGGTGCTTATGTGTAGTTTTAAGAGAGTTAATCACCTGAATAACTTCTTCATATCCCATCTCTGCTGTCTCTTCATCATCGTCAAAAAGAGTATCTAACCCTTGAAGATATGCATCAACAGCATCAGGAATCTTCTCTTCTTTTACACCTGCAAAATGAAGTGCAGCTCCGAGCATATCTGCAAGTTGCATCGCTATCTCATCTAGTTCAAATTCTGCTTCTTCTAACGCGTCTGTTAAGTTATTTGACACTATGTACTCCTTTACTTAGGATTATATCCATTACTTGTTTTCTTATATTATCATATATAAAACTATCTTTGAAACTATTTAAAAGTCCACCACTTGCATTTGGATGTCCACCACCATTACCTATACGTCCAGCCATCTTACTTACATCTATTTTACCATTTGCTCTTAGACTTATAGTTTTTCTTGATGTTATATCCATAAAAAAGTCAAAATCTGGATTTGCTTTTAAAAAGTCATTGCCAATAACAGAAACATTACCTATGTTATATGTTAATATTCCTTTAAATTCACCATATTTAATAGTCATTTTATCTCTATTTTTTGTAAGCATATCTACGTTACATTTTGATACTAGATTGCTCAATGTATCATCTTCATCTGTTCTAAAATAGTCTTTTTTTATCTTATGTATAGCTTCATCTAAAGCTATATGTGGTTTTTCTTTATCAAAGTAAGGTTGTATCTCTTTAAGTATGTTAAACATATAGTCTGAGTTCTCTTTGTTAAACATGATTCTATTTATCTCTTTTGCTCCACTTATGAGGCCGAGACATACTTTTCCTAATTCAAACTCAGGTTTATCATCTAGCCAAATATCAACTGCATTTATAACATCTACTAGTTTTGAAAGTTCTTTGTTTGTACTTATGATTTCACTAAAAAAATCATAAGTTATTTTTGTTGCACATCTTGTATGGTCAAGATAGTACCAATCATACTCATTTGCAGAATCTTGACCACTTTTATGATGGTCTAATAGTAGAAGTTTTACCTCTTTTTTGTTTGTTTTTACTTTTCCTTCAAGCTCTTTAGCCTGCTCTACAGTTAGATTTAAATCAGTAATTAAAATTAGATTATTTTCAACTTCATTAGTTGCAATACTATTTATAATTTGATTAATTCTTTCATTTATCTCTTTCCCATAGTTTGAATTTAAAAATTCTACATTTTTAAAAAAGTGATTTGTTACCATTTGGCAACCGTAACCATCTAGGTCTGTATGTGATAGATGATATATTTTATATTGTTCCATATTGTTCTTTCATTTTAATTTAGGGTATAAATTACCCTTTATAAATCTTCAATTTCTATGCTACCTATAACTTCAAATTTTGCTTTTGAGTCAATCTCGGCATGACTAAGAACTACAACATCTAATCCAAATTTTTCAAATATGTCATTTAGTGCTTTTCTTAGCATTGGGTCAACGATGATGACCACCGGAGCAATCCCTTTTTGTAGTAATTTTTTAGCTTCATCACTAACAACTTTAACAAGAGTATTTATCTGACCAATGTTCAAAAGAAGTTCTCTTACACCATCTCTTTCATGTGAAGTATCTAGTAGTTTTTGTTCAGTAGTTGCGTTAAATGTTAGTAGCTTTAAAATACCATCTTCATCTATATACTGTTTAGTTATCATACGTGATAGCTTTGCACGAACTTGTTCTACTATAATATCTACATTTTTGGTAACTTCTGCTACATCACTTATAGTTTCAAGTATAGTTAGCAAATCTTTAATAGGTATTTTCTCATGAAGTAGAGCTTTAAGAACTTTTTGTATAAGTCCAATAGTAGCTACTTTGAGACAATCTTCTACTATAACAGGAAAATTCTCTTTTAGTTTATCTACAAGACTTTGTACTTCTTGACGAGTAAGAAGTTCTTCTGAGTGTGATTTTATAAGTTCACTCATGTGTGTTGAAATGACAGTAGCAGGGTCAACAGCAGTATAGCCTTTAATAATAGCATCTTCTTTGATTTTAGGGTCAATCCAAATAGCATCTAATCCAAATGCTGGCTCTTTTGTAGGCATACCCTCAACTTCATCTGTTACAAGCCCACTATCCATAGCGAGGTATTTGTCTGGGTATATCTCTCCCTCTCCAATAGCTATGCCTTTTAAAAGAAGTTGATATTGATTTGGTTGTAGGTGTAGATTATCTCTAATTCTTACTTGAGGTATAAGGTATCCAAAATCACCAGCGATTTTACGACGCATACTTTTAATACGTTCTAGTAAATCTCCACCTTGTGCAGGATCTGCTAGTTTGATAAGTTGGTAACCTAAGTCAAGTTCTAATACTTCTAATTTTAGTATGTCATCTAGTGCTAATTCTTCTTCTTTTTTCTCTTCTTCAGGACTTTTTTTAGATGTTTTTGCATGAGCTTGTTGTCCATTTTTTGTTGCTTCAGATAGTTTTGTACCTGCTTTTGGCTGTTTTGGGTCGATATGTTGAGCAAAAAACTTATCTAAAGAGAAAGTACCATCTTGAGTAACTTTTACAAGGTAACCAAGACCTAAAAAGATAAGCCCAACAAAACCCAAAGAAAATGTAGGAAGACCAGGAACTATGGCAAACATCATAAGGATAAAACCAACAATGACAAGTGTTTTATATTCACTAAAAAGCTGGTCAATTGTGCTATCTGAAAAGTTTTTACCATCATTGGCTTTACTTGCACGAGTTATAATGATACCAGTTGCTGTTGAGCTTATAAGTGCAGGAAGTTGTGAAACTAAACCATCACCAATTGTTAAAATTGTATATGTTTGAGCACTTACAGCAGCATCTAAATTGTATTGAAAAGCACCAATTAAAAATCCACCTATTATGTTGATAATGGTAATAATTATGCCAGCAACAGCATCACCCTTTACAAACTTAGATGAACCATCCATAGCTCCATAAAAGTTTGCTTCTTGGATAATAGTTTCACGACGTTCGCGAGCTGTTTTTTCATCTATAAGTCCAGCATTCAAATCAGCATCAATTGCCATCTGTTTTCCAGGCATAGCGTCAAGAGTAAAACGAGCAGCAACTTCAGCAACTCTAGTAGAACCTTTGGTTATAACCATAAAGTTAATTAAAACTAAAATTGAAAATACAATGATTCCTATGACATAGTTTCCACCTACAACAAATTGCCCAAAACTAGAGATGATTTCACTAACTGCATCTGTGCCTTCATGACCTTTACTAAGAATCATCCTAGTAGTTGCAATATTGAGTGAGAGTCTATATAGTGTTATGATTAAAATCAGGGTTGGAAATGTTGTTAAGTCAGTTGGTTTTGGAATATATAATGAAATCAGAATTATAAGAACAGATACAGCGATAGATATAGTAAGGAAAAAGTCTAATAGCCCACTAGGAAGTGGAACTATAATTATAGCTATTATAGCTATAATAAAAGCAACTACAGTTAAGTCTTTTGCTTTAACAATAATCTCTAAAAAAGGAGCAATACGAGTAAGCATGCTTTTTTGTCTTGGTGCCATATCTACCTTAATGAATTTATTGGACTTATAAAGTCTATTAGCTAATTATATCTTTAAGTGACATATTATCTAAAAAATCATCAATTTTAGATTGAAGTTTATTTAAAAATGGTAAAATTTTACAAAAATCTGCTCTATTGTTAGGACAACAGCCTTGTGAAGTGGTACATTCAAGTACCATAGTAGGTTTTTTCTCTGCACAAGCAATTATCTGTTTTAGACTAAAATCATCAGGGGCTTTTGCTAGTAAAAAGCCACCATGAGCACCTTTATAAGATTTAAGTATGCCTTCTTTTGCAAGAGATTGAAGTATTTTTGCTAAAAAGCTTTTAGAAATACCTAGTTGTGTCGATAGAGTATCCACATCTTGTGGAGTCTCTTTTTGAGAAATCATTATCAATGACAATAGGGCATATTCACTTGCTTTTG
>CAZBPU010000125.1:0-5783 GCA_964493845.1 uncultured Sulfurospirillum sp. | reverse complement strand
CTTTTGTTAAATGCCCATATATTTGGTAAATAAGACCAATATGTTTTTGGTTTGTTACTTATCTTAAACCCAGTTGCAGCTGGAATGATGTTAAATCCAAAGTGTTTATATAGTTTTATTGAGCGTTTCATGTGATATGCTGAGGTTACAAGATAGATAGTTGGTTTTTCTATACCTTTAGACAAAAACATCTGTTTTGAAAACTTTGCATTTTGATAAGTATCTAAGCTTTTGGTCTCTACATGTAGAGATATGTTATCTACTCCTAGATTATTTTTTACTTCGTTTATGCTATCCATAAAAGCTTCTGCTTCTGTGTATTGTTTATATGTCCCTGCACCACTAAAATATAGAGGTAAATTAGTCTGTTTTGCTATCATCAATCCCCAAATAGCTCTTTTGTATGCATCATTTGCTAAAGGTAGATTTGCACTTCCTGCAATACTTCCCCCACCTAAAACTATAACAGCATCTGCTTTTTTGTTTATATCAAGTTTGTGATTGTATGGTTTCTCGAGAGGTTTGAGTAGCCAATCTGCTACATAAGAGTTACTAAGAAGATAAAAACTAATAGCAAATAGAAAGAAGATAGCTTTGAATTTTTTTGCGTATAATGATGCTAGTAAAAACATCACAATAAAGATACCTGGTGGTAAAACCAGGTATGTAAATAGTTTCGAGACTATGTATATAGTGCTCATTAAAGCATTACTGCCTTTTTCTCGCCTTTTTTGAGTTCACCTATAACGTAACCATCTGAGTTAGCTAGTACATCATCTACATTTTCAGGGCTAACGACTAGAACCATACCAACACCCATGTTGAAAGTTCTGTACATTTCACTCTCTTCTACATGTTGGCTCATAAAGTCAAATACTGGTAGAGTTTTGATTTTGTCTTTGTAAACAGTTGCTTGCATACCTTCAGGCAAAACTCTTGGTAAGTTTTCAACTATACCACCACCCGTGATGTGTGCTAAAGCATTGATTTTGTTTTTTAGTTTTTTAAATGTTTTAACATAAAGCTTTGTAGGAGTTAAAAGAGTATCGATTAGTGGTTTTCCATCAAACTCTGTGTCAAATTTATAGTCTAGTTTTTCAAAGAAAAGTTTTCTAACTAGAGAGAAACCATTTGAGTGGACACCACTACTTGGAAGAGCTACTAAAATATCGCCCTCTTTTACATGTACAAGACGATTCATCTCATCTTTTTCCGCAATTCCTACTGAAAAACCAGCCAAATCAAAATCTTTACCGCTATACATACCTGGCATCTCAGCAGTTTCACCACCTATGAGTGAACATTCTGATTCTATACAACCTTGTGCAATACCTTTTACGACAGCAGTTGAAGCTTCAATGTCAAGTTTTGCAGTAGCATAGTAGTCCAAGAAGAAAAGTGGAGTTCCAAAGTTACAAATGAGGTCATTTACACACATTGCAACCAAGTCGATACCTACTGTATCGTATATGCCAGATTCTATCGCAAGTTTTAGTTTAGTCCCTACTCCATCAGTTGCACCAAGCATTACAGGTTTTTTATATCCTGTTGGCAACTCATAAGCTCCAGCAAAAGAACCAATTCCCCCTACTACATTTGAGTCAAAAGTTGACTTTACTAGAGGTTTAATATTTTCAACAAACTGATTTCCTGCGTCTATATCGACACCTGCATCTTTATAACTTACTGTGCTCATGATAATCCTAAAATAGTTTTAACCTATTTTAACAAAATTATGTTAAAATCGTGCTAAAAAAAAGGCTCGATAATGTTAAATCAAGATACAATAAATGCAGAGATGCTAACACACGTTGCACTTTGCACACATAAAGATCCAAAAGATATATTTATTTTAGGTAGTCATGATTATATAAATAGCGAGATTGCAAGACACAATGGTCTTCGTGTTGACCTTTGTAATAATGTTTCATGTATTGAGAGTGCAAAAGATGATTCATTTGATGTGATTATAGTAAATTCAGATAGATATTTTGAGCCAACATTTGTTGCTCAAGTAAATAGAGTTTTACGTAAAGATGGTTTAGTGGTTTTAAAAGTAAATGAAGATTTAAAAACACCGCTAGGTAACTTTGGAAGTCTGTTTGGCATAGTTATGACATATAAAGTTGAAAATAGACGTGCGATAATAGCAACTAAAAAATATCATCCAACAGCCGATATAATACTACAACGTGCAGATTTGATAGAGGATTTGAGTTACTATAATGCTGAGATACATTTAGCCTCTTTTGCTTTACCGACTTATCTTAGAAAAGAGTTGTTAGGGATTCAGAAAAACTAATGAAGTTTAATCACGCTTACATTATGACTGGAGGAATTGCAACAGGTAAAAGTACAGTCTGTTCACTTTTAAAAATGCATGGGTTTAGTGTGATTGATGCAGATGTGATTGCAAAAAAACAACTTGAAGATAGTAAGAGTGAGTTAAGAGAGATTTTTGGTGATGTGATTTTTAAAGATGGCAAAGTAGATAGAAAAAAGTTAGCAGATATTATTTTTTCATCAACTGAACAACGAGAGAAGTTAAACAGGCTTATTCATCCAAAAGTAAGAGCAGAGATAACTAGACAAGCAAAAATAAAAGAGAAGTTTGAGCTTCCATATATTATGGATATTCCTCTGTTTTTTGAGAGTGGTGGTTATGATTGTAAGATGAGTATGGTTGTCTATACTCCAAAAGATATTCAGCTAGACCGCCTTGTTAAACGTGAAGGTTTTAGTTTAGAAGAGGCAAAACGTAGAGTAGAAGCACAGATAGATATAGAAGAGAAAAAAACAAAAGCAGATTGGGTTGTAGATAACTCAAAAGATTTGAAGCATCTACAAAATGAAGTAGAAAAATTTGTAGAGTATATAAGAGGGCAATATGCAGGTATCAAAGTATAACGCGAGTGGCAATGATTTTGTAATTTTTCATACATTTGTAGAAAAAGATTATAGTGCATTGGCTAAAAAACTGTGTCATCGTCAAGAGGGTATTGGTGCTGATGGACTAATAGTCATTGTTCCCAATAGTGAGTGTGATTTTAAGTGGCTTTTTTATAATAGCGATGGAAGTCATGCCGCTATGTGTGGTAATGGAACTCGTGCTTGTGCTCACTATGCCTTTGCTAATGGCTTAGCTAACAATAAAATGTCATTTTTAACAGATGCTGGGTATATAAGTTCTACGGTTGATGGAGATATAGTTGAAAGTGAGCTAACAGAAGTAAAAAAGTTAGCTGATAAGTTTACAGATATGGGTAGAGAGTGGTATTTGTATGATACTGGCGTTCCTCATTTGGTTACTGAAGTAAAAAATCTTGATGAATACAACAAAGAGTTGGCATCAAAGATGAGATATGAGTATAATGCAAATGTAAACTTTGTTTTAAATGATGGTAAATCTTTACATGTAAGAACTTATGAGCGTGGTGTAGAAGATGAAACAGGTGCTTGTGGAACTGGAATGGCAGCTTGTTTCTATGCTTTACATGTAGAAGGCAAGGTTGGGGATGTCTCAAAAGTGTACCCAATAAGTAAAGAAGAGTTGAGTCTAAAAATCTCTGGAGGACGACTATTTTTTAAAGGTAAGGTAAAAAGAGTTTTTGAAACAAATATATAAAACATTAATTGGGTTGATATTTAGCATTAATTTTCTTTTTGGGATGGGTTTTCCATCTTCATACTATAAGTTAAGTGGTAACAATCAAAAAAGAGAATTTATAAATATATTGAAGCCATTGATTGAGAGAAGCAATCAAAAAACTATGCAAGAGAGAGCCTTTGTAGAGAATTTTTTTAATCAAGCAATTAGTAGTGCATTTCGTTCTATAAATTCATCTGATTTGAAAACTCTCTTAAGATTATCAAAAAAATATAGAGTAAAAAAACTATTTGATAGAGATACATATCTAAAACGTATAGATACTGTTCCTGTCTCTTTAGCCCTTGTTCAAGGTGCAATAGAGAGTGGCTGGGGCAAGAGTCGTTTTGTTAGAGAAGCAAATAATATATTTGGTCACTGGACTTGGGGTGAAGTTGGTCTTATCCCAGCTCAGCGAGAAGAGGGAAAGACACATAAAATTCGTATATTTAATTCATTGCAAGATTCTGTTGATGCGTATATTTTAAATTTGAATAGGCATTATGCATATAAAAGTTTTAGAGATGCTAGAGTTAAAAAAAGAGAAGAGGGTAGTATCATAAGTGGTTATGAAGCTGCTGATACTATGATAAACTATTCAGAATTAAGAGAAAAGTATGTCGCTATGCTACATAAGATGATGAAAGAACATCGTTTGTTATATTATGATGAGACTAAAAAAGAGAATTTTAAAAAGAAAGCAGGATTGTTATAGTCCTGCTGCACTCATAGCCTCTGATTGAGCATTTGCTATAAGAGGGTCGATGATTTCATTAAGTAAACCACCTTCCATAATAGCATCTAACCTATATAGGGTTAAGTTTATTCTGTGGTCACTTATGCGATTTTGTGGGTAGTTATAAGTTCTTATTCTACCACTTCTATCTCCTGAGCCAACTTGAGTTTTTCTCTCTTCACTTAGTTTTGCATCATGCTCTTTTTGCTGCATATCAAAAAGACGAGCTTTTAAAATCTTCATTGCGGCGTCTTTATTTTTGTGTTGAGATTTTCCATCTTGGTTTGTAACTACTAGTCCACTTGGTAAATGTGTAATTCTAACAGCACTATCAGTAGTATTTACTGATTGTCCACCATTTCCTGAAGCTCTCATAACGTCTATTTTCAAATCTTTTGGGTCAATATTGACCTCTACATCATCTACTTCAGGCATAACTGCAACTGTTATTGCTGAAGTATGAACTCTACCTTGAGACTCTGTTTTTGGAACACGTTGAACACGATGAACACCACCCTCATATTTAAGTTTTGAGTAAGCACCTTGTCCTTTGATGATAGCAATCATCTCTTTGTAGCCATCAAGTACGCCTTCGCTAGAACTTACTATCTCAACTTTCCAGTTCATATTTTCTGCATATCTAACATATGCTTTAAAAATATCTGCTACAAAAAGAGCAGCTTCATCTCCACCTGTTCCTGCACGAATCTCTAAAAATATATTTCGGTCATCATTTGGATCTTTTGGAAGAAGTAAAACTTTGATATCTTCTTCAATTTGAATTTTTAAAGGCTCAAGCTCTTTAAGTTCTTCTTTTGCAAGTTCTCCAAGTTCATTATCATCTAAAAGCATTCTGTTTTCTTCAATACTTTCAATAGTTTCAATGTACTCTAAAGCTTTTTCTCTAACAGGTTCTATATTTGATTGTTCTCTAGATAAATCAGTCATTTTTTTTATGTCTGATGCGATATCTGGTTCACTAAGAAGTCTGCTTATCTCATCGTATCTATTAAGGAATGGTTGTAGTTTATCTTGTAACATATAGAACTTTCAAAAAGAGGTAGGGTAGAAGGGAGAAGCCGCGTAAATTACGCAGCTACTGAGTTAACTAGTTTAGCTAGTCTACTAACACGACGTGCAGCAGTATTTTTCTTTAAAATACCCTTTACAGCATATGAGTGAAGGCTTTTATTTACATCTTTAAATGCAGCTAGTGCCGCTTCTTTATCACCTGCATCTACTGCAACTCTAACAGCTTTAGTTAGATTTTTAATTCTTGTTTTATAAAATCTATTTCTTTCTGTTCTTACTACTGTTTGTCTTGCGCGTTTTTCCGCTGATTTGTGGTTAGCCATTGCTAAGCCTTTCGTATTAAAATTTAGGCATTGATTATACTGAAGA
>CAZBPU010000124.1:0-5798 GCA_964493845.1 uncultured Sulfurospirillum sp. | reverse complement strand
AGCATAGTTTGAAAAATAAAAACTATAATTAAATCAACTATATGATTACCAGCATTAGTTGCTATCTTTTCAAATTCTATCATTTTATTTTTATAATACTTTGTTGAAAAATAACTAGCATTTTTATCATCAAATTTACTAATATCATGTTGTGCCTCTTTTATAACTTTTTGAGACTTTTCAATACTATAATCTTGTTGTACAAAATTAACATAAACAAACTCGCTACTTAACGCCATAAGAGGAATACTAAATCTTAAAAAAACAAGTAAAATTGTAAATTTTAAAAATAAATTTCTACTTTTTTTATACTTCTTCAATCTAATAAGATACAAAATATTTGAAACTAATATACTGAAAACTAACACTAATGTAAAACTATCATATCCAACTATATTCATAAAAATTTTCTGTATACCTAAGGAAGATAAAGAAGCAAGCATAATCCATGAAAATCTCTCTACTAAATCATTGATTGGATCTAAAATTTCACCTATGCTTATAGTAACTCCGGGAGGTCCAATTTCTGTGCCTTGGACTAAAGATATAACTCCATTTAAAGCCTTTGCCGTTGCAAAAACTCCCAATGCTTGATTAAAAGATGACTCTATCCTACTCTTTGCAGTAGAATCAACCTTAGCAAAAGTAGCAGAGTAAATAACAAAAATTGATAAAATAAAGACTATTCCATTAATCCAATACTTCTTTATATTACTCTTCATTCTCAAACTCAACCTCTTGTATTTTTGTATCTCTTATAACAACTGTTCCAGCTATTTTATCATGAAAACCCTGTTTTCTTTTATCAAAAGCAACCCATATAAATCCAAGTAAAAATATTGATGATAAAAAATATCCCGCATAACGCAATAAAAATTGTATTAGTGTTGGTTTTTTTCCTGTTTTTGCATCTACAATACTAAGTTTAGTAAGCATCTTTCCCGGTGTTGCGGATTTAAAAACCCAAAAAGCTATGATAATAATAGCAGGTAAAACATAATTTAAGAAAAAATTACCATCTCCTTGAAAAGTATAAGAACTGGCATAATAACTCATATTTTCATTGCTCATTTGAGTAGTCAAAGAGTTCATGCCATATATAGACATCATCAAAGGTGCTAAAATCAACAACATTATAAATGTGTCTATTATCGATGCTAATACTCTAATCCAAAATCCTGCGTATGTCATTTTATTATCTCCTTTTTAAAAATAGAATTTTCATTTTACTCTCTTCTTGATTTATTTGAACTTTGATATACAAATGCTAACACTTCTGCTACTGCTTTATAAAGGGTTTCTGGTATCAGCTCATCTATCTCGCATTTTTTATATAACTCACGTGCTAGAGGTGGATTTTCTATTACTTGAACCCCATACTCTCTTGCAATCTCTTTTATTTTCAGTGCTAAATGATCTACCCCTTTTGCCACTATTTTTGGAGCATGCTCTTTTTGTGTATCATATCTAATAGCTACTGCAAAGTGAGTTGGATTTGTGATAACTACATCAGCACTTGGTATATCACTCATCATTCTCTTTTTACTCATCTCCATCTGTACTCTTCGTATACGAGCTTTTACTTGAGGATCTCCCTCCATCTGTTTATACTCATCTTTTATCTCTTGTTTACTCATCTTTAAGTCTTTAAAGTAGTTATATCTAACAAAAAATAGGTCAAAAAGAGCTAACCCAAAGAAAAGTAACAGCATAACAGCAATCAATATAAAGGCTTTATCTCTAAGCCATTCTAACTGATCATATATGGAAAAAAATACTACTGAAGGTAACTCTTTTGTAAAGTCAAAAAGATAATAGTATGCAAGTGTCAATACAAGAGTAACTTTTAAAATTATCTTTATGCCCTCAATAAGTTTTTTCATACTTATAAGATTTTTTATACCTTTTATAGGGTCAATCTTTTTCAAATCTGGGATAAGTGGCTTTGTAGTAGTCAAAAAACCAAACTGCATAACAGAAGCAAGAACTCCAGCAAGAGCTACTATAGCAGCTAAAGGTAAAACCATAAGTGCAAACTCTTTAAAAACTGTAATCATCAATACATAGACATCATTTTTATCTATATCTATACCTACATAAGATTCACTGAAACGATAAAGATTTAACATCCTCAATTTAATATATGGCAAAAGTGCAAAAAAAGCTCCTATTGCAACTACCAAAGTTACAAAACTACTAGTATCTTGACTCTTAGGAACATTTCCATCTTTTCTGGCATCTTCAATCTTTTTGGAGGTAGGTTCTTCTGTTTTCTCCTGATCATCAGCCATACTCTACACTTATGCTTTCATCTGTTTATGAGTTATCTTCATTGAGTAGTCTAACCATACTGCTTGATGGATTAAACTACCACTACTAATAGCATCTACACCACTACTTACATAATTTTTTATACTCTCTTGCGTTATATTTCCGCTTGCCTCAAGAAGTATATGAGGTGCCGTGCTATCTCTATATGCAACAACTTCTTTTATCTCTTTAATACTCATATTATCACACATAATCATATCTACGTTACAACTCATCGCCTCTTTTGCTGAGTCTATGTTGTCACACTCTATCTCTATTTTTGTAGTATATGGTAGTTTTTTTCTTGCACTATCTACAAACTCTTTTAAATTATCAATCGTCTCTTGATGTGTATCTTTTAACATCAAACAATCGTCAAGGCCCATACGATGATTATGTCCACCACCACATCTTACTGCATACTTTTCAAATATCCTCAATCCTGGTCTTGTTTTTCTTGTATCTAGTAGTTTTACATCAGCTCCATCTAAAGCTTTTATATATTTATTTGTATTTGTTGCAATCCCTGATGCATGTTGAAGCAAATTTAACAGAGTTCTTTCACACATCAAAAGTTTTTTTGATTTACCTTTTATAGTCGCTATCACATCACCATTTTTAAGAGTTTCACCATCTTTTTTATGAAATTTATAATCAAGTTTTTCTATCTTACATAGTGCTTTTGCATAAGTAACTCCTGCTAATACACCACTATCTTTGCAGATTATTTCTGCAGTTGCTTTTTTATTATTACCTACTAAATAAAAAAGGTCACCACGACCAATATCTTCTTGTAAAGCCTTTTTAACAAACCTTTTAATCATAATTTAAACATCCTATTTAGAGCTTCAAAAGCATACTTTCTAGTCTCTTCACTTATGGTTATCTCATTGTCATAATTGCCATTTTTAATACTCAAAAGTGTATCTCGTACATCTTCAAGTCTTGTCTCATTCATTGTAGGACACTCTGGTTTTGTTGAGGAAAGAACGTAAGTATTTTTTTCTCTAAGTCGATTAACCATGTTGTACTCTGTTCCTACTACTACTTTTTGCTCTAAAGGTAGCTCTTTTATATACTTTATTATTTGTGAAGTTGAACCTACAAAGTCTGATTTTTCACACACTTCTGGTTTACATTCAGGATGAGTTACAACTAATATATCTGGATATTTTTCTCTATAAAACTCAATATCTTCAACATCAAAAAGCTGGTGAACTGAACAAAAACCATTATAACAGATAATATCAGCCTCTTTTGGGTCACTTCCATCTCCTACTACACAAGATTTCAATCCCATATCTATGGCTATATTTTGACCTAAGCAACGATCAGGTACAAAAAGTATTTTTTTTCCGCTTTGTAATGCTTTCGTTATAATAAGTTTTGCATTTGAACTTGTACATACATATCCACCCATCTTTCCAACAGCTGCTTTTACCTCTGCTGAAGAGTTTATATAAGTAACAGGCATAATATCATCTTTTTTTATACCATCTTTCTCTAATGTTGCTACATTTTGATTATAATAATCTACATCTATCATTTTAGCCATAGCACAACATGCAATTTTAGGCATCAAAACTCTTTTATTTGGTGAAAGAATTTTTACACTTTGTCCCATAAAACCAACACCACAAAAAATCAAATTTGTACTTTTATCACGTGCCGCATACTTAGCTAGTTCTAACGAATCTCCAGTAAAATCTGCCATATCAAATACTTCATCTTTTTGGTAAAAATGTGCAACTATAGTTACATCTAATTCTTCTTTTAAACTTAATATCTCTTCTTGTAGTGTCAAAATAAATTCCTTGTAATCTTATAAAGCTTAGCATTATAACAAATTATGTATAATAATATCCAATATTTTATCAAAGGAAATTTGTGGATTTATTATCAAACATCAATATTCAATTTTATATACTAGCCTATCTTGTTGGAGGTATCCCTTTTGGACTTCTTTTAGCTAAGAAATTTACATCAATAGACGTTCGTGAAAGTGGAAGTGGAAGTATTGGAGCAACTAATGTTCTAAGAGTCTTAAAAGAGTCCAACCCAGCATTGGCAAAAAAAATCGCAATTGCTACACTTAGCTTAGATGCACTAAAAGGTATAGCTGTTCTATTGTTGGCTTCTTTTCTTAATCTAAGTGAACAAACTTTATGGATGATTGCAATAATCTCTATTGTAGGACACTGTTATAGCCCTTATTTAAAATTTGAAGGAGGAAAAGGTGTTGCAACTGGTATGGGAGTTATGCTTTTTATGCTACCAATGGAAACTACTTTAGCTATTGTTGCTTGGTTTATAGCTGGTAAGATATTTAAAGTTTCATCTTTATCATCTCTAATTGCTCTTTTAACTCTACTAATTTCATCTTTTATTATCCATCCTGATATCCCAGAGATAAAAACTCATGCACCTCTATTTATTATTGCATTTTTAATTGTATATAAACATGTTCCAAATATTATGAGACTTTTTAGTGGTAAAGAGTCTAAAGTAGTATGAGAATATACATTGAAAATTTAACATTTTACGCCATTATAGGTATTTTGCCTGAGGAGCGACAAACTCCTCAGCAGATTATTGTCAATGTTGAATTAAATTACGAATATAAAAAAGGTATATTTATAAATTATTCAACACTAACTAATTTGATAGAAAATGATATAAAAAACAGTCAATATCAGCTTATTGAAGATGCTCTTCTATCTCTACATGTAAAGATAAAAAAAGAATTTTCTCAAATATCTTCAATAAAACTTAAAATTTCTAAACCTACAATTATCGACCAGTGCGTTGTTTCGGTAAGTTCAACTGTAAATTATTAAAATAATATAAAAAAAACTTTAAATTTAGCTAAAATTATGCTATAATTCCAACTTAATTAATAACCTTAAAGGAATATAATGAGAATTTTAATAGTAGAAGATGAAGTCACTCTAAATAAAACAATTGCCGAAGGATTACAAGAGTTTGGTTATCAAACAGATAGTTCTGAGAATTATAAAGATGCTGAGTATTATGTAGGTATAAGAAACTATGATTTAATTTTAACTGACTGGATGCTTCCAGATGGTGATGGTATAGATTTAATAGCACTTGTAAAACAAAAAGCTCCAAGAACTGCTTGTGTTGTAATCTCTGCAAAAGATGATAAAGAGAGTGAAATAAAAGCTCTTAAAGCTGGTGCTGATGACTACATCAAAAAGCCATTTGATTTTGATATCTTAGTAGCTAGAATCGAAGCAAGACTTAGATTTGGTGGCACTAACGTAATCAAAATAGATGATTTAGTAATAGATCCTGATGAAGAAAAAATAACATATCAAGGCAAAGAGATTGAGCTAAAAGGTAAACCTTTTGAAGTTCTTACTCATCTAGCACGTCATAGTGACCAAATAGTATCTAAAGAGCAACTACTAGACGCTATCTGGGAAGAACCAGAATTAGTTACTCCAAATGTAATTGAAGTTGCAATT
>CAZBPU010000123.1:0-5985 GCA_964493845.1 uncultured Sulfurospirillum sp. | reverse complement strand
TCTTTTTCAATACTTAGGTATTCGCTATAGCTTTGATAACTCTCTTGTATTTTACCATCACCTTTAAAAATATATAGTTTTTTAGCTATTTTATCTACAAAATATCTATCATGACTTACAAATACAACAGCGCCTTGAAAGTTTTGTATGTACTCTTCAAGTATATTTATAGTAGGAATATCCAAATCATTAGTTGGCTCATCTAGTATAAGACAATCAATATTTTTAGTAAATAGAAGGGCAAGTGCTACTCTGTTTTTTTCTCCACCACTAAGTAAAGATATTTTTTTATTTAAGTATTCTTTTGGAAATAAAAAGTTTTTTAAGTAACCAAATACATGCATATTTCGTCCTTTTACCTCTACTCTATCTCCTCCATTTGGACAAAAAATTTCAGTTATATTTTTACTTTCATCGAGTGATGTTCTTTGTTGGTCAAAGTAGCCTATTTTAAATTCACCTTTTTTAAATGTGCCACTATCTACTTTTAACTCTTCAAGAAATATTTTTAGCATAGTTGATTTTCCTGCGCCATTTTTTCCTACTATAGCTATCCTGTCATTTTGCAAAACTCTACCACTAAATGATGTTATTAGCTCTTTATCTCCAAGTTTTTTATGTATATCATACATTTCAAATAGCATTTTTTGTCTATTGATTGATTTGTCTTGATTAAAATTTTTCTGTTCACGTTCAAGTTCTAGCTTCATTTTATGAATTAAGGACGGATTTTTTTGTGCATTTTCTCTTAACTCAAAGACTCTCTGTTTTCTTCCCTCATTCCTCTTTAATCTTGCTTTTACACCTCGTCTTAGCCACTCTTCTTCACTTTTTAAGTGTTTTAAAAGAGTATCATGACTTTTTGCAAGACTCAACATGAGTGCTTCTTTTGCAGTCAAATAATCTTCATATCCTCCTTGAAATGTTCTAAGTTCAAAATCATCTATTTCTACTGTTTTTGTGGCAATATTATCTATAAAATATCTGTCATGAGAGATAAAAACAAGTGTAAATTTTTCTTTAAGTAACATCTCTTCAAGAAATTCAACCATATATACATCAAGATGATTTGTTGGCTCATCAAGAAGTAAAATATCTGGTTTTTTAAGTATAAGACCAGCGAGTGTTACTCTTCTTTGTTCACCACCACTTAGCATTGTAACTGGGCGATTCTCATACTCTTTAAGAGCAAATTGTTGTAAAACCCTTTCTATTTTATCATCAAGATTCCAAGCATTGTGTATATCTAAAAAGTTTGTTAACTGTTCTTGTTTTTTTAAAAGCTCATTGTTTTCAAAATCATTTTCTAGTTTTTTCAATATACTATCATATTCGATTTTCGCATTTTTTAGTTCACTTAGTTCTTCTTCTATAGCTTCTTTTACACTTATATCTTTATCGAAAATTGGTGCTTGATTGAGCATTTCTACTTTTACACCATTTTGTATAATACGTCTTCCATCTTCAAAATCTAAAGTTCCATTTATGATTTTCATGAGTGTAGATTTTCCACCACCATTTTTACCGATAATACATATCCTATCACCTTTCTCAACAAAAAAGTCTATCTTTTTTAATATCTGTTGTGATTCATATGTTTTATCTATTTTAAGTAGGTCTAAAAGTGCCAAAATATCTCCATTGATTTTAAGTGGGGTAATTTTAACAAAAATTAGCTAGAATGTATATTATGAAAAATCAAGAAAATATAGAAGAGTTAAAAAAAGAACTTGAACAGGTTCAAAAAAAGCTAATGGAACAGTTTTATGTTGATTATCTTAGCTCTTTACCAAATTTATATAAACTTCGTAGTGACCTTGAATGCAATGAAGATTTTACATTGATAATACTAAATATCGATAATTTTAAAATTCTGAATGATTTTTATGGTTTTATTGTAGGTGATTTTATACTTGAATCAGTTGCCAATAAGCTAAAAACATTTTTTGATGATATATCTGTATATAGAGTAGCTAGTGATGAGTTTGCAATAGTTTTAAACGAAAAATTAAATTTTTATAAGTTAAAACTTTATCTACAAGAGCTTTCAAAACAGATATCTCATCTTGAGTTTGTTTACGCACATACAAATATATATGTCGATGCAACACTCTCTAGTAGTGCAAGCAGTACAAATGAAAATATATTTTCTAAAGTAAATATGGCTTTAAAATATGCAAAAGAAGAGGGTTTAAAGTTTTGGATTTATGAAGACAGCATGCAAATTGGTAATGAATATGAAAACAATATCAAATTTGCTATAAAGATAAGAAAAGCACTTGATTCAGGTGGATTGATTCCATATTTTCAACCAATTATAGATAATGTAACTGGAGAAATAGTAAAGTATGAAGCACTTTCAAGATTAGTGGATAAAAATGGTATTGTACATCCTCCCAATATGTTCATACCTGCTGCTAAAAAAATAAAAGTGTATGATAAAGTTACAAAAGAGGTAATCAGAAAAACTTTTGATACATTTAAAGATACTAGTTTAGAATTTAGTATCAATTTATCATTTGAAGATATTGTAAATCCTGAGATAAATAAATTTATAATCGATAAGTTAAAAGTGTCTCAAATGGGTTCACGTGTTACATTTGAGCTGTTGGAATCTGAGAGAGTAAAAGATTTTCAAAAAGTCATCCGTTTTTTCAATGAGATAAAAAGATTTGGAGTTAAGGTTGCGATAGATGATTTTGGTAGTGGTTTTTCTAATTTTTCTTACATGACAAAGCTAAGTCCAGATTTTATAAAAATTGATGGTAGTCTTATACAAGAGATAGATACTGATAAAAATGCACAGATTGTAGTAGAAACTATAGTAGATTTTGCTAGAAAACTTGACATAAAAACTGTAGCAGAATATGTCCATTCTAGCACAATACTATCTGCCGTTAAACAGATGGGTATTGACTATTCTCAAGGTTTTTACATAGATAAACCTCAACCACAGATAAATTTGGTATAATTCGCATAAAAAATTAGGAAATTATTTATGTTTGAAGTTATGTTGATTATATATACTCTATATACTATTGCAAAAATCTATATAAGTGTGATGGAAGCAAAGTTTGTAGCGAGTAAAAAAGATGGAAAAGCGATAATATTAAGTGATAAAAACTTTAAGGAAGCAGCAGAATACAAAATAGAAACAAGTAAAATCTCTATTGTAAGTTCTTTATACGATTTACTTATATTTTTTGCTTGGATTGGTTTTGGATTTAAAACACTCGATAGTTTGATTAGTTTTGATAATAGTATGCTCTATACAGTTGCTTATATATTGGCTTTTTCAGCCGTAAATTTTGTTTTAGGATTGCCATTTGATATTTATCAGACATTTAATTTAGATAAACGTTATGGTTTTTCTACTATAGATGTAAAAACTTATGTAATAGACCAGATAAAAGGTGCTGTTATGTTTTTAGTATTTGGATCACTTCTTATTTGGCTATTGGCTTTTATAATAGAAAACTTTGAAAACTGGTGGATATATGGCTTTGGTTCTGTTTTTATAGTTATACTTTTTATCAATATGATATACCCAACACTTATAGCTCCAATCTTCAATAAATTCTCACCATTAGATAATGAAGAGTTACAAGTTGCTATTGAAAACCTTCTTAGTAAAGCTGGGTTAAAAAGCAGTGGAGTTTATAAGATAGATGCTAGTAAAAGAGATAAAAGATTAAATGCTTACTTTGGTGGACTTGGAAAGTCTAAAAGAGTAGTGCTATTTGATACTTTAGTAAAAAAACTAGAAACAAAAGAGCTTTTAGCTGTTTTAGGACATGAACTTGGTCACTTTAAGCATGGTGATATTGTCAAAAACATAGGTGCAAGTGCTGTGATGTTGTTTATTATGTTTGCATTTTTTGGAAATATTCCAGAGTCTATTTTTATAGGAATAGGAGTAGAAAAAAGTCCTCATATGATTCTTATACTTTTTTTATTGTTATCTCCAGTATTGTCATTTTTAATGATGCCTCTGTTTGGACTTTTAAGTCGTCATAATGAGTATGCAGCAGATGAATATGGAAGTGAGTGTGAGAGTAAAGAAGCTCTTGCTAGCGCTCTTATGAAGTTAGCAGATGAAAACAAGAGTTTTCCTCTCTCTCATCCTCTTACTGTAGCTTTCTATCATACACATCCAGCTCTGACAGAAAGACTTGAAAAGTTAGGTGTAGATGTTAGTTAGTGAAGCACTTAAAAAAGCTACAAAGTTTATATCTAGTATAAGTGATATTCCAAATAAAGAGGCTAGGATACTTTTAGCTTTTTATTTAAAGAAAGACCAAATTTGGATAATAACTCATGATGATGAAGATATAAAAGAAGAGGGCTATTTTGAGCTTATACAAAGACGAGTGAATAATGAACCCATAGAGTATATAACAAATAGTGCAAATTTTTATGCAGACAGTTTTTATGTAGATTCAAATGTTCTTATTCCTAGACCAGAAACAGAGATACTTGTGGACTTAGTAGTCTCTACATGTAAGGGTATAAAAAAGCCCCGTATAGTAGAGATAGGAACAGGTAGTGGTATTGTCTCTATCATGCTTGCAAAACTTTTACCAAGTGCAGTTATAACTGCAATAGACATAAGTAAAGAAGCTCTTCAAGTTGCAAAGAAAAATGCAAAAAAACATGAAGTAGATATAGAGTTTATCCATAGTGATTTATGTGAAAATTTTCATGAAAAAAACTTCGATATGTTAGTATCAAATCCACCTTATATAGCAGATGATGAACCTTTACATGTAGGACTCTCATATGAGCCTAGTCTTGCTCTTTATGGAGGCAATATCGGAGATGAGATACTTCGTCTTATTATTGATATATATGAAGATAAAAATGTAAAGTATTTGGCTTGCGAGATGGGTTATGACCAAAAAGATAAAATTATTGATTATATTAAGAATTCAAATTTAAAAGTAGAGTTTTATAAGGATTTAGCTGGTTTAGATAGAGGATTTATTATGAGAAGAGCTTATTAAGCTCTTCTCATGGAGAGAAATTTCTTTTTTAGTCCATTTGGTGACGGATATATGTTGGAATATCAAGATAGTCTTCTTGTCCTTCATAACCACCACTTACTTTTTTAAGACGAGTTATACGCTCTTTTTTTATAGCCTCTTGAGACTCATTAAGAAGTTTTAACTCTTTTGTCTTTTCTATTTTATTTTCAAATCCAGTTGCTACAATAGTTACTTTTACACTATCATCAGCCATACTATCATCTGTTGTAGTACCAAAGATAACATCAGCATCTTCATCAGCACTATCATATACAACACCCATAGCTTCACTTATCTCTGAAAGAGGACAAGCTGATGGAATGTGAAAGTGTATAAGAACACCTAAAGCACCATTTATAGATAAGTTATCAAGAAGTGGAGATTCTATAGCACTTTTTACTGCTTCACTTGCAGCACCTTCACCACTACTCTCACCAACTCCCATAAGTGCCATACCTCTGTGAGACATTACTGTTTTAACATCAGCAAAGTCAACATTTATATCACTTTGACCTGAAGATAATACAACTTGACTCATACCACCTACAGCACGACTTAGTACATCATCAACAATTTTAAAGCTATCTTTTATACCTAACCCACGTTCAACTATAGAAAGAAGTTTATCATTTGGTATCACTACTATTGAGTCACTCTCTTTTTTAAGTTCATTTAAACCTGCAACAGCAAGTTTCATTCTTTTTCTACCTTCAAACATAAAAGGTTTTGTTACAACAGAAACTGTAAGAGCACCAATCTCTTTAGCTGCTTGAGCAATTACAGGTGCAGCACCAGTTCCAGTTCCACCACCAAGTCCAGAAGCAACATAAACTATATCTGCACCTTCTAGTGCACTTTTTATCTCTTCATAACTCTCTAATGCTGATTCTTTACCAACTTCTGGTTGCATTCCTGCGCCAAGACCTTTAGTCTTTTTTTCACCAAGTTGAAGTTTTATTGA
>CAZBPU010000122.1:0-6224 GCA_964493845.1 uncultured Sulfurospirillum sp. | reverse complement strand
ACTAAGTGATTTTAGTGGGTTAGAGGTGGTTTACACAGTTTGATTTACAGTCCCTGCAGGGATAGGCTTACTATAAAAATATCCCTGAATTTTTTCACAGCCATTTTCTAATAAAAAATCTTTTTGTTCAACTGTTTCAACTCCTTCACCAATAAGAGATAAATTTAAACTTTTTGCTAGTGCGATGATAGCTTTAACGATCGCAACATCTTCATCATTATCAGGAATATCTCGAACAAATGATTGGTCAATCTTTAGTGTATTTATTGGTAGCCGTTTTAGATATGATAAAGAAGAATAACCTGTTCCAAAATCATCTATTGCAATTTGTATCCCCATATCACTCAACTGTTTTAGTTTAAGTATCATCTTTTCAGGTTTTTGCATGACTTTACTTTCAGTTACTTCAAGTTTTAGCCATTGAGCCTTAAAATTATATTTTATCATACACTCTCGTATAGTGTTCATTAGATCTTTAGAATTCAATTGTTTCATAGATAGATTTAGAGAAAGTATACCAGGGTTTAGCCCCATACTATACCACTTACTTATTTGATTCATGGCTTGTTTCATAACTAATCTATCTATATCAACTATCATATTGGTATCTTCTGCTAAAGAAATAAATGTCGCAGGATAGACTAAACCCATAGTTGGATGATTCCATCTCACAAGAGCTTCAATACCAGTAAGTTTGTTGTTTTTAGAATTGATTTGTGGTTGATAAAAAATTATAAATTCTTCATTTTGTATTGCATAACGTAGGCTTGTTTCCAAGACAACTCTTTCAAATACTTTTTTAGTCATTTCACGTGAGTAAAATTGATAATTATCTCTCCCCTCATCTTTTGCTTTATACATAGCTGAATCTGCATATTTAAGTAAATTATCTGCATTTTTACTGTCATTTGGAAAAATACTAATACCGATACTTATTGAAATATATAAAGAATGTGCATTTATAATTATTGGTTTTTTTAGTACATCAAGAATTTTATTAGCTAAAATTCTTGTATCTTCTATTTTATTTAAATGTTCTGTAATTATAGTAAATTCATCTCCACCTAACCTTGCTAAAGTATCTTCTTTACGCAATACTTTTTGTATACGATTTCCAACTTTTTTTAAAACTACATCACCAATTTCATGTCCTAATGAATCATTTATCTGTTTAAACATATCGATATCAAGAAAAAATAGTGCAAATTTATTGTTGTTACGTTTAGCTTTTTCAATACTTTGAGCTAATCTATCATTAAACAAGGTTCTATTTGGCAAGTTAGTTAATGAATCATAATTTGCTTGATAGTGTAATATGTCTTTTTGTTTTTCAAGTTCAATTTCTAACTCTTTACGCTTTGTTATATCAGTGTGAGTTCCAAGCATACGAATGACTTTTCCATCTTTATCTAAAAATCTCTGTCCACGATCTAAAACCCAAACCCAATGACCATCTTTATGTTTTAAGCGATGAATATTTTCATAAGTTTTAGTTTTACCTTCTAAGTGATCTTTTAAATCTTTTTTTGCTTGTTTGTAGTCATCTGGATGAACACGAATCTCCCAAGTATTCAATTGTGTTTGTAACTCTTCATCTTTATAGCCAATTATCTCTTTCCATCTAGTAGATAAATATAATTTATTCTCTACAAAATCTCTATCCCAAACACCATCACTATTTCCTACAAGTGCCAATTCTAATCTCTCTTTTAATTTATGTATTTCTTTATTGTGTTTAGCTAGTTTAGAATTTCTGTATTGCAATAATAAAAACAATAATAAAACTATAAATAAAATTTCCCAAATAAGTTTGTAATTTATCTCTTTTTCTATAACAGTATTAGTCCAATTAGAATATATTTGTATTTTCTCTTTTTCTGTTATAAGTTTAAATGATTTATTTACGATAGAAAGAAGTTCAGGATATTCTCTTTGTACTAGATAGTTATGTTTATATTGAAACTTGGTAGTACCTGCTATTTTTAAATCGCTCAATAATAAATCTGAAATATAGTATAAAGAAGTAGCGATATGTCCAACAAAGGCATCAGCTTTACCTTGATTAAGGATATGTAGTGCTTCAGGTATATTTTTTGTTTTAATTATATTTATATCAGGATAATTTGTAATAATATAGTTAAAACTAGTATAAAAATTTGGTACTACAACAGTTTTTCCATATAAATCATTTAAGCTATCTATATACTTATATTTTTTACCTGTCACTATGACCATAGGGTATTGTTTGTAAGTGTCACTGACTAATCCCAAATCAAAAATTTGTGGATTTGAAGGAATTAAGTCTATGGTCTTGTTTTTAAATTGCTCTATTACATGTTCCCAAGAATTTGATGGAATAAATTTAAAAGTAATCCCACTTTTTTTTGAAACTAAATTTAGTACATCTCCAAATATCCCAGTCATCTTCCCATTTTTTATGATAGATAGTGGTCTCCAATCTATCTCACTATATGTCACTACAGGATGTTTTTTTATCCAGTTTTTTTCTTTTTTTGTAAGATACAATTTATATTTGTCAGTATCAAATATCAAATCATCTATATTTAATGGTTTATCTATAAAACCCATAATACGATAAACATCATATATGTGTTTAATCTTCTCTTTTGTAATTTCACCTAAATTATTGGTTTTATAATATGCTAATTTTTTTAATTCATTTGCTTCATAAAGCAAAGCTTCTTTTGTTTTATTTTGTGTATTGTATTTGTCTAGTATGATTTCAACTGCTTCATCTATATGAGAAAAAGCATATCTCCAACCTCTTAGAGATGCTTGTTTGAACTTAATTACTCTATCTCTATGGTTTATGGCTTCATCTTCATTTGTAAAAAGTATATCACCATAAAAATCAAATCCATAATCTTTTGGATTAAATACATTTATATCTATGCCTAATTTTTTCAATGTATATACTTGATTTGTATCATAACCACTTATAATATCTACATTGTTATTTACAAGATTCTGAATTTTATTTTTGCTTTTGATTATCTTCATATCTTTTGCATGAATACCACGAGAATTTGTCATGCCAAAGATGCCAGCGGATGTTTCAGTGCCAGTTAGCATAATGCTTTTACCTTTAAAATCTTCTATGGTATTTATACCTGAAGATTTTTTAGATATAAGAACCATGGGGGAAGATTGAAAGATGGATGCCAATAAAAATATATTTTTACCTTTACTTTTATCTATAATAAGCGAAGTTCTACCTGTACCATATTGTACTTTACCACTTAAAACTTCTTTTACGGGATCATCTCCCATTTTAAAGCCTTTTATATCTACATGTAAACCTACGTCCTTATAGAAACCTTTCTCTTTTGCTATATAATAGCCTGCAAATTGGAACTGATCTAACCATTGTAGTTTTAAGGATACATTTTGCATTTTTTCACTAGAAAAAAGAGCTGTTATTGACAAAAAAATAAAAATAAAAATTTTAATAAAATAGTTCATAATATTATATTTCCAATACTCTATCACTACACCAAGAGGCTAAAGCTTCATCATGTGTTATTAGTAATATTCCTACTCTATCTAAAAACTTAACTAAGAGTTTCATAACTTCTAGTTGAGTTACATTATCTAACGCACTTGTAGGTTCATCTGCTAAAATAAGTTTTGGTTTCATTAAGAGTGCTCTTAGTATAGAACATCGTTGTAACTGCCCTCCACTAAGTTTGTGTGGTTTTTGCTCAATTAGTGAAGTATCAAGTTCTAGTGATTTACATATATCTTCATATCCTTCAAGTGAGGCAACATCTTTTATTTGATTTTTTATAGTATATGTAGGGTGAAAAGAGGAATATGGGTCTTGAAAAACTTGTGCAATATCTTTACATGTAATAGTTCCCTTAAGTGGTATCAAGTTTTTTGTAATAAGCTCAAAAAGTGTGCTTTTACCACTTCCACTAGCCCCAAGAACTGTTACAACTTCGCCTATATTTACATGTAGAGATAAATTTTCATATAGTAATGAAGAGTTTTTATATCCAAATGTAATGTTCTCTACACATAAAACTCTACTCTCTTGCATTACCCTTCCCATATATTTTATATTTGTATGTCGTTAAGTCATTGATGCCCATTGGTCCTCTTGCATGAAGTTTGTTTGTACTTATACCAACTTCTGCACCAAATCCAAACTCTGCACCATCTGTATATCTTGTGCTAGCATTTATGTAAACACAAGCTGAGTCAACAGCATTTAAAAATTTTTCACCAGTTGTGTAGTTTTCAGTTATGATAGCTTCTGAGTGACCTGAGCCAAATTGGTTTATATGAGTTATAGCTTCATCTACATTTTGTACTATTTTAATTGATAAAATATTTTCTAGATATTCTGTACTAAAATCTTCTTCTGAAGCAAGTTTTACTTCTATGGACTTTATGGTTAGTTCACATCCTCTTAGTTCTGTTTCAAACTTGTCAAATTCTACTTTTAGAAGTTTTAAAACTCTATCTGCTACATCTACATGCACTAATAGTGTTTCCATAGCATTGCAAACGCCTGTTCTTTGGCATTTAGCATTTATAGCTATTTTGACGGCATTTTGTATATTTGCATCTTTATCTATATAAGTATGACATAAGCCTTTGTCATGTTTTACTACAGGGACAGTTGCATTTTCACTAATATAACGTATAAGAGCTTCACCACCACGAGGAATAATCAAATCTACATATTTATCCATCTTTATGAGTTTTGCAACACCTTCTCTAGTATTATCAGGGATAAGTGATATTATATCTTTAGGTAAATTATTTTCTAAAAGAACACGTTGTAGAGTTTGTGCAATTATATGGTTTGAATTGTGTGCTTCTTTACCACCTTTTAAAACACAAACATTACCACTTTTAAAACATAGTGCTGCAGTATCACTTGTAACATTTGGACGACTTTCGTAAATGATAGCAATTACACCAATAGGTACTGATACTTTTTCAATACGAATTCCACTAGGAACTACCCAACCATCAAGTATTCGGCCTACAGGTTCTTTTAGCGTAGCTATTTCATCTATTGCTTTTGCCATAGCTTCTAATCTTGTCTCATCTAAGTATAGTCTATCTAAAAGAGCAGAGTTTAAACCACTATTTTTACCTGCTAAAACATCTTTTCTATTCTCTTGTATTATTTTTGTTGCATTATCTCTTAAGGAATTTGCCATTAGATATAAAATTCTGTTTTTTTCACTAGGCTCTAATGCAGCAATTATATGTGAAGAGTGTTTGATGTTTTTTAAAAAAATATCCATTTTAATACCTTGTTGAATAATATAAAATTAATTTTACAATTTTTTGCTATAATAGTACATTAAATTAATTTGTATTTAGGGATTTAACATGCAACAAATATATGATATGGTTATTATTGGTGGCGGTCCTGGTGGAATTGGAGCTGCTGTTGAAGCTAAGGTTTTAGGACTTGATAGAATCTTGATGATAGAGAAGGGCGATAACCACTCTCAAACGATAAGAAAATTTTATAAAGACAATAAAAGAGTAGATAAAGACTATAAAGGCCAAGTTATAGAACTTGCAGGTCATGTTGATTTTAAAGATGGTACTAAAGAGAGTACACTTAACTACTTTGATGAGCTTTTAGATAGTGGTGAAATAGACACTGCTTTTAATTCTGAAGTTGAAAAGATAAAAAAAGATGGTGATTTGTTTCAAGTGATTACTTCAACTGCAGGTTATGTTGCAAAGAATGTAATTATTGCGATAGGAACTATGGGTAAACCAAACAAACCAAGTTATAAAATACCTCCTTCAATAAGAAGTAGAGTAAATTTTAATCTTGATAAGTGTTCTAGTGGAGAAAAGCTTCTTCTTGTAGGTGGTGGTAACTCAGCTGTAGAGTATGCAATAGAACTTTCAAAAACAAATACTGTTACATTAAATTATAGAAGAGATAAATTTACAAGACTTAATGAAATTAATGAAAAAATGATTTATGAATACAATGGACAAGAGAAATTAAGACTCAGAATGGGAACAGATGTTGAATCATTGGAGAATGAAAATGGTCTTGTAAAAGTAAACTTTACTGATGGTTATTTTACTATATATGATAGAGTTATTTATGCAATTGGTGGAACTACACCAGTTGATTTCTTAAAACTTTGTGGTGTAACTTTTGATGAAAATAACAAAGCAGAGTTTGATGAAAACTTTGAAACTAAAACAAAAGG
>CAZBPU010000121.1:0-6240 GCA_964493845.1 uncultured Sulfurospirillum sp. | reverse complement strand
TCTGTATAACCTTCTAACTGTCTCCTTTTCATGAAGCAAAGCTCCTTGAAAATTCATCTCACTGAAGCTTAGGCTATCGCCTAGAGATAGTGAAAGTTTATACTTTTGTAAAACATTTGCAACCGAAGGGTCACAATCTTTGATTGTGGGGTACCCACGGTGAAACCGTTTTAGTAAAGTAGAAACTGTAACGGCTATAATTTTTATCATTTTTTATTTATCTCCATTCTTTTGCTAAAGCCACCTTTTGTTGCACTAAATACTTTCATATTTAGTATGTCTACATGTAAAGCATCATCTTCAGGACAAGCAGCCACACACTTCATACAAAATATACAATCATCTCTTAAAATATTTTTACTATTGACATCATCTGCTATATCTTTGATTTGCATATCGCAGACATTGTAACAATCACCACATTTTGTACATTTATCGCCATCTTTTTTTAACTTAAGTATAGACCAGTCACTAAAGATATAGTGCATAGCACTCATAGGGCAAAAAAAACAGAAAAATCTCTTTTTTATAAAAGACCCTACAAAAAATATAACTGTAAACGTCATACCAAAAGCAGTTAAAAAAAGTGCGGTTTTTGTTGAAAAGTCTATAGTCCATTGACTAACATCACCTGAAAAAAGTGGCATAACCAATCTTCCAGGACACATCTTACAAAATGCTCCTCTCCACTCTCCATCAAGAACTCCAAGACCTAACAAAAGAGGAAACACTATAACAATAAAAAGAAAAATATACTTTATCTTTTTTAAGGATTGATACTGAGATTGAGTATATGTACTATATGGAATTTTCAACATTTTTCTAAAACTAGTTATCCAGTCTTGAATAGTTCCTAAAGGACAAGCATATCCACACCAAGCTTTATTAAACACTATAAACCAAAGTAAAAACGTTAAAAAACCTGTTAAAACTCCAATACTTGCATAACTAAACAGTCTCCCCCACGGACGAGCAATTTGATGTTGAAGCCCTAAAAAGTAACAACTCCCTCCTGCTTCATGATTGTAACCACATGAAAAGATTGGAAGCTCTCCTCCTAAATCAATCGCAAGATAACTCCCATATACAAATAGAACAAAAAAGAAAAGTTGTGCATAAAATCTAAATTTTCTCAAATCTACATAGTTTATTATCTCTCTTATCTTACTCATCAAATGTTACCTCACGAAATGGCTTTTGAATTTTATATCTATAAACAAAAATTCCTGCACTCATAATAACCAATAAGATAAGTGAGATTATTAGTGCATAAGCATAAGATTGATAAGAGTCTCTTTTTGGTGTATACTCACCCATATAACTAATCTTATATTTTTTATCATCTTTAAACTGAGCCACTACTATAAACTTTTCTCTAAATCTCTTATTGAACTTTTCCCATTCAGGATTATAGTCTTGAATTAGTTTAAAAGTTGCTATACCATCTTTGTTAGTTCTTGCTGTTTTTTGCCAACCTAATTGAGTTTTTAAAGAGACTCTTGCTCCACGAATAGCTTTACCATCTTTCAAGACCTTAAACTTCAAATCATCACCGACTTGAAGTCTATAATAAAAACTATCTTCATCACTATTTCTAAGCCTTAAAATTTCAAGAGGTATTTTTTCAAAACTTTTTGCTCTGTTTTGCTCTTTACTAAAAACATCATCACTGCCATGTGAAAACCTTTTATACTCATACTTTGCTACGTTTACATAACTTTTGCTTTCATAAAGATAATAAACTCCATAATAACCACTACTAGGTACTTCAAAAGTTATTTTTACACAACCACCTCTTTTTTTAATTTTTGGAGTAATCTCTTTATTGTTTATGTCAGTAACAAAAAACTTTCCACGTACATTTTTAACACATTTTGCTCGTTTTATATCTTTTGTTGCTAAATACAAAGAGGTTGTTGGTACTTTTGTTCTATCTCTTCCCATCATCATATGTCCCATACCAGACATACCACCTCGTTTTGCAGCAGGATTTCTATTGGTAAAGAAAATAGTATCCGATGGCTTAACTCTTACAGTTGGTTTTATAAAATCTCTCATTGCAATTCTTTGTGCAGTTTTAAAATCTACCACTCTTCCACCATATTTGTTTTGAAACTCTTTTGCATCATTATTGTTAGAAAAAGCATACTTACTAACCATACTCATGGTACCTTTTTTCTTACTACCAACTACATAAAAAGCACTTTTTGCATCTATAAATTTGAGTGTTTTAGTATCTACTACTTTTATATCTTTTAGAGAGGTTTTCTTTATATCTTTTTCGTCTACTAAACAGTGTATTGAGCAGTATTGATGTACTTCGCCACTATTGGTAGTTGCCACATGGTTTGTTTTATAGAACATTGGAAGTTTCATACCACACACACTACAAGAGTCTTTATGTTCACCTTTTTGTAATATAATAGCTTTATCTTTAGAGACAGTTTGAAACTTTGGACCACGCATTCCATGCATGCCACTCATACCGCCACTAGCTCTTCCGTATGTGTCTACCACATAAGTTCTATATTGATTTACTCCAAAATAAAAAACAATCAAAAGAGCAGCAAAAGGGAAAGCTATGATTTTTTTAATCTTATCAACTTTTAGAAGTTTCATTCTTTTATAAAGTATAACTAAAGCCCAAATAATAGCTAGCCATTTAAAAGCACTAAATATCATCAGCCAATCATCACCTCTTTTTGCCAATGATGAAACATCTACTTTTATACCAAAAGCCCATGCAAAACCCTCAACTATTCTCTCATATCCTCTAGTAAAAAATCCACTTAGAGCATGTCCTAGTGAAGCAAAGATAAACAAAGGAGCGTATGAGTATCCAAGGTTATAAAAAGTATCTTTAAAAGATTTATTTAAAATTTTTGAAGCTATAAACATACCAATAGTTGCTGCAAGTACTGTAAAAAGAACAGCATATAGATAGGCAAAGAGACCCACACTGTCTATAGAGTGAGGTAGATATGCTTCAAAAAGTTTTGCTGTTTTTGACCATATCATATCTTTTGCAGCTTTACTTCTTCCAATACCATGATGAAAAGCCATTGCTATTGGTATAGAAGCTAGTATAAGTATATAAGCCCAAATCTCAACTTTTAAACCTTTAAATTTTTTAAATAAAGAAGCCGACTGTTTTTGAAATTTAAAATTGACAGATTCGCAAGCAGTTGTACACTCCATACACAAAGTACAATCACCCATAGAGTTCTTTTTATCAAAAGTAAATGGTTTTAAATCATATGGACAAGCAGTTGCACAATCAAAAGTGGTACAATCATTACAAGCACTTTTATAAGTTCCTAGTTTTGTAAAAGATAGCTTTGAAAAAGCTCTAGTAACTGTTCCAATAGGACATATATATTTACAATAACTCATATCTTTATATAAAAAGTAGATAACAAAAGAGAGCAGAGTCATAACAGTAAAAAGCATTGCTGTTCCAAAAGGCGTTCTATAAACTCCTGGAAAGATGTAGTAAACTCCCCACCAACCAAGAACTAATAAAAAAAGACCTATAAATCTATTTTGCATCCATTTTGGCATCTCTTTTTTAAGTCCAAACTTTGTTATATACTTTCCTAAAAAACCATGAGGACAAATACCACAAAAAATTCTTCCAAAGGTAGGTAGAGTTGTAACCATAAATAAGGACCAAAATATACTCCAAAAAAGTGCAGAAGTAAATGTATTTTCTTTAGTAGTAACTGCAAATCCTAAATATATTGCATAAAAAAACAGAGCTGTTAAAACACTTCTAAATGCAAATAAAAACTTCTGATTTTTAAACAAAAATCCCAAAATTGGTCTATTGAAAATATCATCTTTATCTCTTTTTATAAAATCTACCATTACTCATCCCTTAAAATGTAATATTACCCATAATTACTTCTAGCCCTAAAACTACTAAAAACAGAGCCATAACCCTCTCTATTATTAGTTTATAAAGAGCAAATTGAGACATTACGCCTCGTATTATTTTTGAAAAAATTAACCCATAAAACAAAATAGAAAACAAAACAGCTCCCAATCCAAAAGAGAGTCCAGTAAAAACTGAACTCAGTACCGTTTTGTTATTTATAGCTACCCCAACAAGTGCTAAAATTGGGGCACAAGGATTGATAGCCATAGTAGCTCCTATAGCAAAAAAGCCCCATCTATTTTTATCTTTTATAAATGTTTTTTTTGTTTTACATGTATAACTATTTTGAAAACTTTTATAAAAAATAAAACAGCCCATGCCAATAGTGACAAAACCTAGTAGAGTATTTGAAATTTGTGTATCATCAAGTATCTTTTTAACCCAATAAGAGCTTAGATAAGCAATAATTGCTAATAAAGTATAACTAAACACCCTTCCAAGACTAAATGGAATTATAACGCCTAAAGCTTCTTTTGTTGAGTTTGAATTACTAAAAAGCAGAGGTGTTAAAAATGGCATACATGAAAACATGCATGCCGTTGTTCCATAAGATAAACCTATAAAAAAAATAGAAAGATATGTTGAAGACTCAATCATTCATTTTCTTAAAATGTATACTTAAACCCAGCATAGAAAACTCGACCAGGGTCAACAGTTATACTTGCATCTTCAGCATCAAGTACACCATCATAATTACTATCATTAAAAAGATATACTGTTCTATAGTACTGTTTATCTAAAATATTATCAATTTTTACAAAAAAGTTTAAATGTTTATTGTGATTATAATCGACTCTTAAATTGACTTTTGCATACCCAGGCATTGATACAAGATTTGTTTCATCTGCATAATAATTAGATTGTGCATATAATTCAGTCATAAGATTCCATTTTGGCATAAATTTATAATTTACTATAATATCTAGTTTATTATGTGGTACACGAGGAAGTTGATTTCCTGTTATATCATAAACAGCATCATCAGCTGTTGTTCCATGCATATATGTAGGTCGTCCAAGAGAAACATAAAAAGGATTATGAGATGTATAGTAAGCATCTAAATATGTATATGACAAAGAAAATGATACTTTTTCTCTACTATCACTCTTTAATGACAATTCAACACCTCTATTTCTAGCATCTCCGACATTATCATAATAAATTACATCACCACTATAGTATGTTCCACCAACTTTTCCTATAATATCTTTAGTATCAGTAACAAACACAGATGCGTCAAAATTTAAAGTATTACCTATTATTTTTTCGCTACCTCTAATTCCTACTTCATAAGTTATAGTTGTTTCAACATCTAAATTTGGATTATTTATATAATCTTCATCATAGTCACCTTTATAAATTTGTTCTACAGTAGGATTTCTAAAACCAGTAGAAAGATTTGAATAAAAAGTTTTTTTATCATTTAGTTGATATGTAGCACCAACTCTATATGAAATATTTGTAAAACTATCTTCTCTATTAGTTGTAGTATCTGACCAAGCTGTACCATTATAATCATGTATTAAAGCACTATAATCATATCCATCATAGTCAATTCTAATATTTCCAATAGCCGTTAATTTATCATATATTTTATATTTAGTCTCACCATACAAAGCATATCTATTTTCAGTTGTATCTCCTTGTGTAGATTCTCCTGCATAACCTCTATGTGGAACATCAACTAACTGAACAGTGTAATCATCAAGTTTTCTTTGCCCTAAATCTAAACCAAGCATATAAGATAAATTTTCTTTTGTATCTTTATACTCTGTTTTAAAACCATATTGGTCCATATTATCAGTATTATCATTTCTATAGGAGTCATCAAGCCCATCACTATCTGTATCTTGAGGTGAACTTTTATAATCATAATCATCTTTATAGTAATATGTATTTACTTTAAGATTAGCTGTATCACTTAAATCATTACTGTATGTAACAAAATATTTTTGTAAAGTTGAATAATAATCTCTTATGTATGACCAATCTCCTGGGATTCCTTCAGGATACAATCTAGCATTTGTTACACCTGTGACACTACCACCACCAGCCTCAAATTTATCTGTATAGGTTATACCTGCTGTTATATCACTACTATCATTTAAGTAATACTGAAATTTTCCATTTGCTGATTTTGTCCAGCTTTTACCCTCATCTTCCCAAAAACTATCATCATCAGTATAATTAATATTTAATGAAGCAGAATATTTATCTGTCCCTTTTAATATGTTTGATTTTACATTTTTATATCCATAGCTTCCTGCTTCTACACTAATATCTGCACTATTTTTATTTTTTAC
>CAZBPU010000120.1:0-6307 GCA_964493845.1 uncultured Sulfurospirillum sp. | reverse complement strand
TATACTATCTGGATATCTATAATGGTCACTAAGATATTTTTTATTTAAAAAATTGTATATCCATTTTTCTCCACCTTCAGTTATTGTATTTAGATTTTTTAAACTATTTCCATCAAATTCATCAATTCCTAAAGTTGCTGAATCCCCTACTTGTAAAGCAGGATTTTCTCCCCAAAAAATCATATCTATATCTAAATCTACAGCTAGTCTAGGAACCGTAGAAAATAGTGATATTTCTGTGCATTTTAATAAATTTCCAAATAATTTAAATGATTCCAAAGAAAGCTCAGCAGAGGTTTTAGGGGCAGGTGTTGCTATAATCATATCAAATCCCATTTTGATTAGATTTGACATATTATCAGCACCAATTTGAGTCATCTGTTTTGGTGGGTATGCAGCACAAACCAACAGAGGTCTTAATCCTAATCTATCTCTCACCCAATGAGCTTGTCTTGAACTGTCTTTCCCTGCACTGACACCAACGATGCAGTCATAATCAGTTTTTTTTTGTTTATGCCTTTTGTGATTAAGTATCTTTTCTTTTAATATTTTTAATTTTTGAGTATATTTTATATCTTCATTGTTATTATAAAACTCACAAGATATACAAATACCATCTTTATTTATGGATGAATTAGGTCTTAAATCAGTTGATAAACATTTTTTACAATATTTCATTTAATATTTTGTCCTAGTATAATTAATAATATTTAAGAATTTATTGTTTTTTTTCATAGCATTATTCTGTATATTTTTTAGACCCATATTTAATTTAAGAGCTAATTTTTGCATAGGTGTATTTTCTTCACTAGTTCCGCAATAAATTTTCTTTAAATTTAACTCATTAAATCCATAATTTATCAATAATTCTCCTGCTTCTTGTGCATAACCTTGTCCCCAAAACTTTTTTTCTCCCATCAAAATTGCAAATTCTGCTTCGGTATCTTTTACTATCTGCTGAAGAGAGATATTTCCTATATGCTGATTACTATTATTTAAACATATAGCAAATACTTTACATGTAGAGTTGTTTTGAACACTTTTTATATACTCTATTGCCATTTTTTTTGTGTATGTAACTTCTCCATGTGAATTATATCGGCAAACTTCTTTATCATTTAACCAATTAGGATAATTTCCATTTGCATCTTCAAGTCTTAAAGGGCGAAGATAGATTCTTTTAGATTTAATTTTCATAAAATTTCTTCTTTATTTCTCCAAACCTTCTCAAATGCTCTTACTACATCATCTAAATCATTTTTACACATTTTTGGACGCATAAACTCATGGGTTACAAGTGTGTTTTTATGAAGTTTTTCACAAACTGGGCAGTCTCCTTTTTTGTAAACTCTATCACTTAAAGAAAATGGGTATTTTCCAAAACATACTTTTTCTTGATAGAGAGCTTGCAAGTAGAGAGGTTTTACATAACCATAACTTAAAAGCACAGAGCTATCATCTCTCATGAGAGTTGGTGGGAGTTCTGCTTTTACTGCATCTATAAAAGTGTTTCTATGCAATGATGTACTCTTTTCTTTAAAGAGCATTGAGTGCACATAGTAAACATGTTTAGCACCATCTCTTGCCTTTGGCATCTCTAAGCAAGGTATGTTATTGAGTTGTTTTTCTAAGTAAGCTACATTTGCTATGCGCTCCTCTATAAGTTTTTTTAGTTTTGTAAGTTGAACGCGAGAGATTGCCGCTTCTATCTCAGTCATACGAAAGTTAAATCCTAGCATATTGTGTAACTCTTCTTTGTTTTTGTAGCCTTTGGCATCTATGACAGTTTCTGCATGGTTTCGTATGAGTTGGATTTTAAGTGCTAGTTCATCGTCATTTGTAACTACTATACCACCTTCTCCGCAATGGATATGTTTGTGGTAGTTGAGTGAAAAAACACCTATATCACCTAAAGTGCCTGTAAATTCGTTTCCAAGTTTCGCATAAGGAGCTTGGGCAGCATCTTCTATGATTTTAAGGTTGTGTTTTTTTGCAATTTGTCTCAAACTTTTAAAATCACAAGCTTGTCCAAATATATCTACTGCCATAATGGCTTTAGTTTTAGGTGTGATAAGTTTCTCTACGGATTGTGGATCTATACAAAAGTACTTTTTTTCTACATCAGCAAAAACAGGAATACCACCATATAAAAGTATAGCTGTTGCACTTGCACTCATAGTATATGGAGTTACAATCACCTCATCTCCAGGTTCAATCCCAATAGCCCCTACAGCGGCATATAATCCAGAAGTAGCAGAATTTACACTAATAGCATGTTTAACATCAAAAAAATCTGCCCACTCCTCTTCTAAAGCTCTAACTTCACTGCCACCATAAAAATCATCATGCCAAGTTCCAAGATAAGTTGAAAGTTTACCACTTCTTAGCACTCTTAAAACTGCTGTTTCTTCTTGTTCATCTATAGTATTATAAGCTGGGAAAGGCTTTGTTCTTAGTTTTTTTCCACCATTAATAGCCAATTTCATTTTATCGCCTTAAATATGATTTCATGCAACCTTATATGTTCTTTTAAAATAGCCTTACATGTAGAACAGTTTTCTTTTAATAAAAAGTTTAAAGAATTAGTTGCATAGTATTGTAATGTGTTGTCTAAACTCTCTTTATACTCCAAAGTAGAGTAGTTTTCATAAAGAGATGAAGTTGTCTTTTCACAAATGTCTATTCTTGTTCCACCTTCTTTGATTTCTATTTTTGCATTTTCAAAAACTATGGTAAGCTCAAACAAAGAGTACTCTAAATCTTCTATACATGCAAGAGAGCCTTTTGCATTTTGACACTCTACTAAAAAATTATTATCTAAGGGTTGTAGGTTTTTAATAGAGCCAAAAAAGTGAGATAAAACTTCTAGCATATGAATACCATTGTGAAGCAAACTTTTTGTAAAAGTACCGTGAAAATCTAAAACTTTACCCCATCTGTTTGATTTTATTTGAGATGCAAGTTTTATGAAACTGGGGTCGTATCTGCGTATGAGATTTATAAGTATTTTTTTATTACTATTTTCTAAAATATCTTTTAGTTTTTCTAACTCAAATTCTGTTTCAACTAGTGGTTTTTCACACAATATATGAGTTATAGAGTCTACGCTTAAAGCGTCTTTTAGATTTTGAAAATGTAGTTTTGTTGGCGTTGCAATAGATAAAATATCTATGGATTCTTTTAAAAATAGCTCTTTTGTGTCATTATAAACATTGACTTTTCCCCAACGATTTACAAACTCTTTTTGATTAGATTTATTTGGTTCGCAGATAGCTATAAGTTTGCAAGAGCTATCTTTTTTATAAGCATGAGCGTGACTAGCTGTATTTTCACTTTTGGGAGTGTCTATAAGTCCACCAATACTTCCAGCTCCAATAATCACAGCATTCATAGTTATCCTAATATATTTTTAACAAATAAAGCAAATTCTATACCGAAATTATCATTTTTAGGAAGGCGTGTTTCAATAGAACTTATATCTATATTTTCTAAATCTCTAATTTGATTTTTCTTTGGTACTGGTATATGAAAATCTCTTTTTTTAGATGGCAAAAATGATATAACTTTTTTACCTAATAAAAATGCCAAATACAATACAGATGTATCAAGACCTATTATAACTTTAGCACGAGATATATCTTCTACTAAAGAGCTTGATGATATAGTGATGCTTGGTTCTATTTTTTTGTATACATCTGCTTCATCAGATGGATGTAGACGAATCACAACTTTTTTACATGTAAGGTTTTTTTGAGATTTTAAAATAGTTTTAAAAACAGTACTTTCATCAAATCCCCAATAGTTTGCATCACCGTAAGTTCTTTTAGCTACCTTTGCTGTCGGTTCACTCAAAAAAAGAAGGATATTTTCTTCTTTTGTGTTTATATTGTTATACTCTTTAAGTTGTTTTTGAAGAGCATAGTTTTTGATAGTTACTACATTTGAAAATCCAAAATTATTTGCCAATGATTGACTTGTTTCATCATGTGTAGCTATAAAATCAGGTAAGTTTTTCTTCCAATTTTTATTAGGGTAACTAAATCGTTCACGAAAATTTGTCCAATTATCTAAAAAAGCAATTGATGGTATAGCTCGTTTTTTAGCATATTCTAAGAAAAAATATTCAAAATGATTTTGCCAACCTGTACTATAAAGAATCAAATTAGGTTTAAAAAGGTTTAGTTTTTCAAATACAAACTCTCTATTTGGTTTGATAATTTCTTGATAATCTATAAGTTTTTTAGACTTTAACAGTTTTTTACAAGGAGAGTCAACTGTACAAAAAACTTTAAATTCTCCTACATGTAATGATGAATTTAAAAGCTCTAAAAGTAGTTCACTTCCACCTGCATCATGAGCAAAAACAGCTATTTTTTTCATCAAATATCTTTTTTGCTTAATCTTGTGCCAAATTTATAATCTTTTTGTGTTATTTTGCCTAAAATATTTTTTAAATACTTTGGATGTAATCCAAATCCAGGCCTTACACTTCGTACATTGTCTTCTGCAAAAACTTCTCCCTTTTTTATATCTTTACTTACATAAAGACTTCTTGAAAATTGTCTACTTGTCTTTTTTGCATCATAATTTATATTGCCTAAGAGTTTTTCTGTATCTCTTATAGCTTCTATCATTTCTTTAAACTCTTTTTTATCTAAAGAAAAATCAGCATCAGCACCACCTATAGATTTATCTAAAATAAAATGTTTTTCTATAACTTTTGCACCAAGAGTAACAGCAACCACAGGTGCAGTAGTTCCTAAAGTATGGTCAGAAAAACCTGAAATAACTCCAAAAGTTTTTGCTAAATCTGGTATGGTATTTAAATTGGCACTTTCAAGGGAGGCAGGATATGCACTTGTACACTTGAGTAAAATTACCTCTTTATTGCCAACTTCATGGCAAATTTTTACTACATCTTCTATCTCTTGCTTTGTAGCAATTCCAGTTGATATGATAATAGGTCTGCCTTGACTAGCAGTGTATTTTACAAGTTCATAATCGGTAATTTCAAAGGAGGCTATTTTGTAACAAGTTGGATTAAATTGTTCTAAAAAATCAACTGCACTCTTGTCGAATGGAGTTGAAAATATATCTATATCTAAACTTCTAGCATACTCAAATAACTCTTTATGCCACTCCCAAGGGGTGTAAGCTTCTTTGTACAAATCATAAAGTTTTTTACCATCCCAAAGAGTACCGCCTTTGATGATAAAGTCATCTTTATCACAATCAAGTGTAAGAGTATCGGCTGTATAAGTTTGAAGTTTTATGGCATTTGCACCTATCTCTTTTGCAGCCTTTATAGTATCTAGTGCAATTTGTAGGTTTCCATCATGATTCGCTGATAGTTCGGCGATGATAAAAACTCCATTTTTATTTAAATCAAAATTACCTATTTTCATTGTTTAGTTCCATTATTATAAATTTATCACTCTCTTTTATTGTTTTAAATTCAAATCTAGTATACAATTTTATAGCAGATAGATTTTCTTTAAAAACTTTTGCTTTTAGAGAGCTTATGTTTTTAATGTTAAATGCAAAGTTTATAATCTCTTTTAAAAGAATATCGCCTAGCTTTTTTTTATTTGGATTTGCATAGATACCTAGATAATCAATATTTAAATCTACTACACCAATATATTCATCATCTTCTTTTACTAAAAAATAATCTTTTGTTTTAGAGTTTTTTAAAGACCCTATAAAATTAAGATGCTCTTGAAGCGTTATGTTTTTTTGATTGAGCATCCATTTTTTTATATTTTGATGATTTCTCCATTTAAGAACCAATGCAATTTCTTCATGATTTAGTTTTATAAAATTTATAAGCATTTTAGCAATTCATTTTTATCGAAATTTTCTAACACTTTATATCTGTTTTTTTTCAAATACTTATATATATCGTCTTGATTGCTAGCTGTTTTAATTGCTAAAAAAGGCACTTTCATAAAAAGAACTTCATGTATAATTACACTTGGAGTAATTATAGCAAATCTACTTTGATTTAGTAGTTTAGCTATGTTTTTTGAGTCTATATGTAATGAAATATTTTTTTTATAATTAACATACTTTTTTAACTCTTCTAAGTTTTGATTTGCATTTGTTGTTACTATGCTTATATGTAAAGAGTTTGACAGTGTTTTTAATATAGGTATATTTATGTTTGTGCTATCTGTTCCTCCCATAGATATAAATATATCATAAATTTTTTCTCTTTTTATAGATTTTTCTTTATGAAATTCCTCTCTTATAAGTGGAGGTATGATTTTAACAATATCTGGATTTTTATATCTGTTTTTATCTGCAC
>CAZBPU010000119.1:0-6319 GCA_964493845.1 uncultured Sulfurospirillum sp. | reverse complement strand
ATGTTCATCTAAAAGCTTTGTCAAAACACTCTCATCAGTGCTATATCCTGTTTTTGTCTTTTTTATAACAGGAAGTTGAAGCTGTTCAAACAAAACTACTCCTAACTGTTTTGGTGAGTTAAGATTAAACTCATTTCCACTCAACTCAAATATCTCTTTTTTTAGTGTCTCTATCGCACTATTAGTTTTATCTTCCAACATTTTAAAGTAAGAAACATCTACTTTTATACCCTCTTCTTCCATCTCTAAAAGAGTCATTATAAAAGGAAATTCAATTTTTTTTGCAAGATTTAAAAGTTTAGGTTCAATCACTTCGCAGAGTTTATCATAGAGTTTATATGTCATCCAAGCATCTTCACTTGCATATTTACAAGCATCTTCAAGATTAACAACACTAAAATCTTCACCTTTAGGAACAACACTTTTAAACTTTACCATTTCATAATCAAAAAACCGTTTTGCAAGAGAATCAAGCCCTGCTCTTAGTTCAGGATTTAATAACCAAGCCAAAACCATAGTATCGCTAAAATGTTCTACATGTAAAGAGTTAAAATTCTGCTTTACAATAGCAAAATCATACTTTAAATTTTGTCCTACTACTTTACATGTAAAGATTTTTTCTATCGCTTTTTTGGCATCATCAAGGCTAATTTGCTCACCTACTCCCAAATAGTTATGAGCTATTGGAGCATAATAAGCCTCTTTATCATTTAAAGCAAAAGAGAAGCCAACTATCTTTGCTATTTTTACGTCTAATCCTGTTGTTTCTGTATCAAAAGCAACTATATCGTTATGAGTAAGCTTATCTACTACATCAAAAAGTTTCTCTTGTGTATCTAGTAAAATTGGCTCAAATGTGCATATATCTTTTTTTTCTTGCGGTTTTGCAGTGTATTTTAAACGTGATAGTATTCCTTTTAAATCATACTTCTCTAACTCATCTACTATTTTTTCTAAAGGTTGATTTTGTGGGAAATGAAAACTTTCAAATTTATCTGATATATCTAAGCTATCATCTAAACGAACAAGTTTTTTACTTAAAAATGCATTATCACAACTCTCTTGTAGAAGTTTTTTTGCTCTTGGATTTGCTACATTTTCTATATTCTCATATATACTTTGTACATCTCCAAACTCATCTATAAGTTTTTTTGCACCCTTCGCGCCTATGCCTTTAACTCCGGGAATATTATCAGCAGCATCACCAACAATAGCAAGATAATCTCCTACTCTCTCAGGATAAACTCCAAACTTCTCAAAACACTTTTCTCTATCTATCTCTAACTTTTTTATAGGGTCATAAATAACTACTTTATCATCTTCAATAAGCTGATAAAGGTCTTTATCATGACTTACAATTTTTACTTTTATGTCATGCTCTTTTGCAAATCTTACAGCTGCTGCAATAACATCATCAGCTTCAAAACCCTCTTGAGAAAAACTTTTAAAACCCATCTTATCTATCCAGCTAATTGCAACAGGAAGTTGAGTTTTTAAATCCTCTGGAGCTGGTGAACGATTTGCTTTATAGTTCGGGTCTATCTCATGACGAAAATTTTCTCCTTTTGCATCAAGAGCAAATAGTATATAATCTGTTTCATGTTCTTCTTTTAGTGTATATATGAAGTTTGCAAATCCCGTTATGAGTCCTGTTGGAAAACCATCTCTGTTTCTTAAATTTGGAAGTGCATAAAAGTTTCTAAAAAAAAATCCAAAAGTATCAATAATAGTTAACGATTTCATTATAAATTTTCTATAGTTTTTTCTACAGCATCAGCAAATACTGCTTCAGCATAGCCCTCTTTTTCTATTAAATTTAGTGCGATTGTTACACTTCTTTCACTTAATGGTGCATTCATAGGAACTGCTGTTTTTACTACTTTTAATGCTACTGAATACTCTCTTATATGTTCTGGAGCTTTGTCTACACTATCTGCAAAAGCGATGGCTTCTACCATTATCTCATCAAATCCCCAATGTTCAAATATTTTTGAAGTTACTTGAGCCGTTGTTGTACCAACGAATGACTTTTCAACTTGAGCTATATTAACTGCTGTTTCAATTTCAGATTTAAAAGGCATAACCTCATCATTTTTTACTATCTCATCAGCAATAAGAATTTTTCCAGTCTCTTGAAGTAGTGCAGATAAAAACAAAATATCAAGTTTTTTCTTGTCCACTTTTGTGTACCATTCTCTCATAAGACGACTTTGTATCGCTGAAATTTGAACAAAATCCTCTGGAACAATCCCATAAGGTTCGATATCAACATTTAAAAGTTTTTTAATAGATATATCAGTAGTTAACGCTCTTGTCGTTGACATACCAAAAAGAGAGATTGCTTGAAGAACACTTCTTATTTCACGTCTAAAACTATATAGTGGAGAGTTTGCAACTTTTAATAAGTTTGCAACAAGCATAGGATCAGTCTCTATTACTTTAGCCAGCTGATTTATAGTACTATTTTCATTTGAACAAATTGCACTTATTTCATGAAAACTTTTTGGTAATGGTGGTAAAGTCTTGATTCTTTCTGTTATATTCTCTAACATTTTGACCTCTTATTGCATTATTTTTATATATATTATCAAATTTTGCTTTAAACACAAATTGCATTTGATATTTCATTAAAATAAAAAATACTACTCAAACAAGACACTATTTCGTCTGGTATCTTTTACTTTTTATAGAGCCTTATTTGTCCTTGAAATAATACTATCCGTAGTATTATCTAGTTTTTTTCTTAAATTTTCAGCAAGAGCGGTAATCCCATCTCTTTTGCCAAAAATTTCCCTGTATAACTTCCACTTTTTTTATAATTTGTAGCTATGCTTAAAGGTGTTCCAACATCTACTATTTGTCCACCATAACTTCCACCATCTGGTCCCATATCTATAAGATAATCACAGTTTTTTATAATGTCCATATTATGTTCTATAACAAGTACAGAATTTCCCAAATCAGTTAAATGATGAAGAACTTTTGTAAGTCTATCAACATCTGCAAAATGCAGACCTGTTGTAGGCTCATCCAAGATATAAAGAGTATTTCCAGTATCACGTTTACTTAACTCTTTTCCTAATTTTATACGCTGTGCTTCTCCACCACTAAGAGTTACTGCATTTTGCCCAAGCGTTATATAACCAAGTCCAACATCACTAAGAGTTTGAAGTTTTTGGTTTATCTTTGGTATTGCTTTAAAAAACTCTAGTGCTTCATCTACGCTCATACCAAGTACATCTGAGATTGATTTACTTTTGTATTTTATCTCCAACGTTTGAGGATTATAACGAGCGCCTTTACATGAATCACATTTAACCATAATATCTGGTAAAAAGTGCATCTCTATTTTTATTTCCCCTTCTCCTTGACACTTTTCACATCTGCCACCTTTGACATTGAAACTAAAACGTCCTATCTTATAACCTCTTAGCATCGCCTCTTTAGTTTTGCTAAAAAGTATTCTTATTTCATCCATAACACCTGTGTAAGTTGCAGGATTACTTCTTGGTGTTCTTCCTATTGGGCTTTGATCAAGATAGATTACTTTATCTAAGTTTTCAAGCCCAGTACACTCTACGCCATCTACTTTTTTTACTTTTCTAGCACGGTTTAGAAGCTCTTTGGCAACTGGTAAAAGTGTTTGAAGTATAAGTGAGCTTTTCCCACTACCACTAACTCCCGTAATACCAACAAGGTTCCGTAAAGGTATCTTTACATGTACATCTTTTATGTTATTTACACTTACATTACTAAGCTCTATCCACTCTTTTTGTTCTCTATCTTCCTTATAATCTATCGTTTTTACACCACTAAGATAATCAGCAGTCAAAGTTCCACTATTTTTAAGTTCTTCAAGAGTTCCTGCAAAAACTATTTCTCCACCAAATTTACCTGCATTTGGTCCAATATCTACTATAAAATCAGCCGCTTCTATAGTCTCTTTATCATGCTCAACAACTATAACACTATTACCTTTTTTTTGTAGATTTCTAAGAGTTCGTATAAGTCTTAAAGTATCTCTCTCATGCAGACCAATACTTGGCTCATCAAGAACATACATAACACCTGTTAAACCACTACCAATTTGTGAAGCAATACGAATTCTTTGAGCTTCTCCACCACTAATCGTCCTTGCATCTCTTCCTAAAGTAATATATCCAAGCCCAACATCAAACAAGAAAAATAGACGCTCTCTTATCTCTTTTAGAACTGAAGCGGCTATAAGATGTTGCTGTTCACTCATATACTCAAAATTTTTCTCATCTCGAAAAAATTCTAATGTTTTATCTATAGGCATATCTAAAATATCACCTATATTTCTACTAGCAACATGAACTGCTAAACTCTCTTGTTTTAGTCTATGAGCACCACATCTATCACAACTCTTTTCACTCATATAATCACCAAGCTCTTTTTCATCTTTGAGCATGTCATAAGCTATTTTTATAACACCTTCCCATTTTCTTGTAAGAGAGTGACGCTTCCAAGTAAACTTTGCATCATCTACGCCACCATGAAGTATCCCTTTTTTTTCATGCTCTTCTAACTCTTCAAATGGTTTTGCTATATCTATTTTTGCAGCTTTACAATACCCTTTTAAAAACTTTGCATAGTAGCCTTTATTGAAACCATAAAAGAGTTTGATAGCTCCATCATCTACACTTTTATGTGGGTCAATTATCTTAGTTAAATCAAGAGTATAACGGATACCAAGACCATCACAAATAGGGCAAGCTCCTTTTGGTGAATTGAACGAAAAACTAAGAGGCTCTAAAGGCTCAAAACTTATCTTACAATCAAAACATGCTAAATGCTCTGAATAGTGTATATGGGAGCTCTCTAATCCTACTTCTTCATGGTTTAATATATCTAACTCAACCTCTCCATAACTCTCACCCAAAGATTTTTCTATATCACTAGCTATTCTCTCTTTATTATCTTGTTTTACTACAACTCTATCAATAACTACTTTTATAGTATGTTTTTTTGTTTTACTAAGTTCAACCTCTTCATCAAGCCTAATCATAACTCCATCTATCATCGCTCTTACATAGCCTTTATGACGAAGAGACTCTATCATATCGGCAAAGCTTCCTTTCTTCTCACGAACTAATGGACTCATAATTACAAGCTTTGCACCCTCTGGTAACTTTAAAACTTCTGCTATTATATCTGCTCCACTCATCTGCGAAATTGGCTTACCACACTTATGACAATGTTGCTTTCCAACACGTGCAAATAACAGTCTCATATAATCATATATCTCTGTTATAGTTCCTACAGTTGAGCGAGGATTTTTACTTGTTGTTTTTTGGTCTATTGCTATTGCAGGAGTAAGTCCTTCTATACGCTCTACATCTGGCTTACCTACTCTATCTAAAAACTGTCTTGCATAAGAAGATAGTGACTCTATATAACGTCTTTGTCCTTCTGCATAAAGTGTATCAAAAGCTAAAGTAGATTTTCCACTTCCACTAAGCCCTGTAAAAACTACTAGCCTATTTTTGGGAATTTCCAAATTTATATTTTTTAAATTATTTTCATTTGCCCCAATTATTTTTATCTTACCCAATTTACTTCCTAAAAATACAATTTATTGATTGTCATTGCTAAAATAACAAAATAGAGTCCTAAAAGTAGTGTTTTATGTCTCTTTTTATCTAAATTATGTGATGCTTTTATACCTAAAAATACACCTAAAAGAGAGCTAATACCTACTATAAGTCCGACTTTATAGTCTATAAATCCAAACTGTGAAAGACTTATAAATCCTGATACTGAAGAAAATACTATAAAAAATAGACTCATTGAAATTGCTTTTTTTATATCATAATTCATAAATCCAACTAAAATCGGAGTTAAGAAAAGTCCACCACCAATACCAACACTAATAGCTATTAATCCAACAAATAATCCTACCAAAAATAACAAAAATTTTGATTCAACTTCAGGCAAATCTGATTCTGCTGAAGATTTAAAAAACTTCAATATTGCAAGACATACAGAAAAAATAAAAATACCTGATAATATCGTAGCAGAGAGATGATTTACTAAAAATCCACTTCCTTGAGCTCCAACAAATCCACCAAAACCAAGAATAATTCCATCTTTTATCTGTAAACTACCTTTTTTTAAGTTAAGATACGAACCAAATATAGAACTAAATACCATCTGCATAACAGAAACACCTATGGCATGTTTAATAGTAAAACCCAAATACAAAAGTGTGGGAACTAAAAGAGTTCCACCTCCAATACCAAAAAAACCAGAAATAAAGCCAATAATCAAACCAGCTATTGAAAATTCTAAAAACAAA
>CAZBPU010000118.1:5150-6330 GCA_964493845.1 uncultured Sulfurospirillum sp. | reverse complement strand
AAGTATCTACACTAATAGAAACTGGTTTTGCAACACCAATAGCATAAGAGAGTTGTACTGAACACTTTTTTGCTAGTCCACTTCCAACGATATGTTTTGCAATCCAACGTCCTGCATAAAGACCACTTCTATCAACTTTTGTATAGTCTTTAGAACTTTGTGCACCACCACCTATAGGTGAATAACCACCAAAACTATCAACTATAAGCTTACGTCCTGTAAGACCTGAATCATGAAGTGAACTATGGTTTACATAACGTCCTGTTGGATTTATATGTATAATTGTATCTTCTGGATTGTAAAGCTCTGTTGGAAGCCCTGAACTATCTATAAGAGATTGTATCAACTCTCTTACTTCTTCTATAGGCATTGATTCTGTTGAAGGAGCTGAAACAACTATAGTATGTATCTTTTGTGGTTTACAGTTTTCAAAGTTCTCTTTTGTACCATAATCAACAGTAACTTGAGTCTTAATATCAACTCCAAGTTTTTGGTTGTTTTCTAACGCATAACTATAAACTCTGTCACTAAGCATACGAGCATACATAATTGCCGCTGGCATTAGCTCTTTAGTCTCACTTGAAGCAAAACCAAACATGATTCCTTGGTCACCTGCTCCTATCTCTCCACTGTCTTGGTCAACACCTTGGTTGATATCTGGGCTTTGTTGATTTAAAAGTACTTGAACGTCTACATCTTCAGGGTACAGACATTGCTCTCTTGTAAATGCTGATTTTCCATCATATCCGATTTTAATTAATGCTTGTTTTACTATCTCTACATAATCTGGATGATTTTTACTTGCTACTTCACCACCAACGATAACGTGCTTTCCTGCAACAAAAACTTCGCTTGCTACGCGTGAGTTTTTATCGTTAATTAAAAGAGCATCTACAATGCTATCTGAAATTATATCTGCACATTTGTCTGGGTGTCCTGCACTTACTACTTCACTAGTAAAGAGGTATTGTGTTTGTTTGTTTTCCATTTTTGTTTTCCATTTCTTTGTTTTCCTGATTTCAAAGGCTTTTTATTCACATAAAAATTTTATTATTTCTTGCTAAAGCAATATATAATAAACTCTGAAAACTCGTTTTCCATCCTTTTGTTGTCCATTTTTGTTTTCCAATAATTATTGAAAGTTAAAAATAAATTTTTTAAAAGTTTGAATTGAGGCTAT
>CAZBPU010000118.1:0-5050 GCA_964493845.1 uncultured Sulfurospirillum sp. | reverse complement strand
CCACCTCTTATGGCTAAAACTGTTGCCATAGTCATAGGAGGCATTGCAATCTCTATAAAAGTTACTCTCATCCAAGTTGCTGAAAAATCATAAAATGGATAAAGAAGTGCCAACATAATCAACGGAACTAAAATCATTTTAATACCAAGAGCTACCATGCTCTCTTTAAAAAAGTTTTTAAATGCACTTATTTCAAGTTTCATTCCAACTATCATAGTCACAAGTGGTATGAGTGTATACTCAAGCTTTATCAAAACACCTTCAACAAACTCAGGAAAAACTACTCCATGAAGTAAAACTGCTGCTATTATTGCCATGAGTGGTGGAGTCATAATCATCTTAAATTTTTGTGTTATTGTAGTTTTTTCTTCTCGTCTGGCACCCCAAGAGATAAGCACCATACCAATAGTAAGAAGTGCAACAAAACTTCCTATTTGGTCATAAACTAAAGGGTAAACTAACTCTTTCGATGAAAATAGAGACTCAACATAAGAAAAGCCCACAAAAGAGGTATTGCCAAAGATAGAAACAACCATAAAAGTAGCTAGTATCTTTCGCTCTAGCTTCAATGCTTTTCCAACAAAATATGAAACAATAGTAGCTATAAACATAGTAAGATAAGCAATAAATATAATATTTAAAATAGTACTATCAAACTCTAACTCTCGTATCTTTACAAGAGCGAGTGCTGGAAGTGAAAAGTATATAACAAACTCTATTAGAGATTCGGAAATATCGTGTTTAATCCTCTTAAACCCGTAACCAAGAGCTACAAAAATAAATACCGGCATTATATCAGCTATCAAAATAACCTCACTTTTTTATCTTTACATGTAGAGAGTAGATTTAAAAAATCTTCTCTATTTGCTACTTGTGCTCCTAGGCTTATGAGATGGTCTGTTGGCATTTGACAATCTATAAAATCACCACCATTTTTTTTCATTATCTCACACAATGCCCAAAGAGCTACTTTTGAGGCATCACTAACTTTGCTAAACATCGACTCTCCACAAAACAGTGAGCCGATTTGTACACCATAAAGTCCACCTACAAGTTTATCATCTTGGTAACACTCGATAGATTTTGCATATCCCTTTACATGTAAAGATATATATGCCTCTTTCATCTCATCACTTATCCAAGTATCTGTTCGTAAATCTTTACATGCAGAGATAACTTCTTCAAAATTTGTATTATATTTTACCGTAAATTTTTTTCTTGATTTTTTTAGTGATTTTGTAACTCTAAACTCATCTGGAAAAAGTAAAAGTCTAGGATTTGGTGACCACCAAAGTAGTGGGTCATTAGGTGAGTACCAAGGAAAAATTCCACTTTTATAGGCACTTAAAAGTCTCTGCTCACTTAAATCTCCTCCCCAAGCCAAAAGCCCTTTATCGGTTGCTTTATAGGGATTGGGAAAGGTATACTCATCGTCAAAGAGTTTAGGAATTTGAACTTGTGTACTCAAACTCTAACACTTTTTTCTTATAATCTATTTTTACAACTCCACCATTTTTGAGTTTACCAAAAAGTATCTCATCACTAAGAGGAGTTTTTATCTCATCGCTTATAACTCTTTGCATAACTCTAGCACCAAGCTCTTTTGAATAACCTTTTTCGGCTAAGTATTTTTTTGCTTTACTTGTTGCTTCTATTTTAATATTTTTCTCTTTTAATTGTTCTTCTAATTGTGCTAAAAGTTTTTCCACAACACTAACCATAACTTCAGTTTTTAAAGCAGAAAAATGTACTATTGCATCAAGTCTATTTCTAAACTCTGGTGCAAAGAAATCTTTGATAGCATTATTTGCTTGATGAGCCTCTACTTTTGTAAATCCAACTTGAGCTGCCTCTTTTGTTCCTAAATTTGAAGTCATAATGATGATTACATTTCTAAAGTCTGTTTTGTTTCCATCATTGTCTGTTAAAGTTGCACTATCAAATACTTGAAGTAAAATATTTAGCAAATCAGGATGAGCTTTCTCTATCTCATCAAGTAAAAGAACACTATAAGGATGCTTTTTTATGGTCTCAGTTAATTGTCCACCCTCTTCATAACCCACATAACCAGGAGGTGCACCAATCAAACGACTTACTGTATGCTTTTCCATATACTCACTCATGTCAAATCTCTCAAAGTGAATACCAAGTTGTTCTGCTAACTGTTTTGCTACTTCTGTTTTTCCAACTCCAGTAGGTCCGCTAAATAAAAATGACCCAACAGGACTTTGAGGATTACTAAGACCCGCACGACTTCTTTTTATAGCTGTTACTAGGTTTTTTATCGCTTCATCTTGACCAAAAACTTTTGCTTTTAGCTTAACTTCTAAATCTCGCATAAGTTCAGTTTCATCACTACTAACACTTCTTGGAGGTATATTTGCCACTCGAGCTAAAATAGACTCTATATCATGAATACTTACAGCTTTTCTTTTTCTCTTTTGAAGATGAAAAGATGCTCCAACTTCATCTATAAGGTCTATCGCAGAATCTGGTAAAAATTTGTCATTTATATACTTTTTTGCTAGTTCTACTGAACTTTTCAAAACTTTTTGAGGATACTTTACACCATGATGCTCTTCATATCTACTCTTTAAACCTAAAAGAATTTCATAAGCATCGTCAACACTTGGCTCGCTTATATCAAGTTTTGAAAAACGTCTACTTAATGCTCTATCTTTATCGAAAAAGTTTCTAAATTCACTATATGTTGTAGCACCTATACACTTTATCTCTCCTGTTGCTAGAGATGGTTTTAAAAGATTTGACAAGTCCATAGAGCCTCCACTTGTTGCTCCTGCACCTACAATGGTATGAATTTCATCTATAAAAAGTATAGAGTTTGCTTTTGATTTCAACTCAATCAAAACATCTTTAAGACGTTTTTCAAAATCTCCTCTATATTTAGCTCCACTCAATAACGAGCCAATATCTAATGCATATAATTTAGCATCACTAAGTATCTTTGGTGTCTCTTTTTTTGCAATTTTAAGTGCCAATCCTTCAACTATAGCAGTCTTTCCCACTCCAGCTTCTCCTACTAAAATAGGATTGTTTTTCTTTCTACGACACAAAACTTGCATAACTCTTTGTACCTCTTCTACTCTACCTATAAGAGGGTCAATTTTATCTTTTTTTGCTAACTCTACTAAATCTACTGTATATAACTCTAAAGCACTTTTTTTATCTGCTTTTTCTTGAACTGATGGATCTTCTTGGTTTGTTAAAATCTCAAGGATATCAAGTTTTTCAACTCCATGCTGTTTTAAAAGCTGAACACTATATGAGTGCTCTTCATCAAAAATAGCAACTAACATATCAGTCAAATGTGCCTCTTTTTTACCTGAGCCTCTAACTTGTAGCATCATATTTTCTATAGCCCTTGTTAGTGAAACTGTCTCAAATGGCTCAAAATTGTTAATTTGTGAGATTTTATCGATATTTTGCATAAAATAAGAGTTTAGATTTTCTTTGAGAGCTTCTACATCTACTCCCACTTCTGTTAAAATTTCTACAATATTTTGGTTATGAATAAGAGCAAAAAAGATATGTTCTACTGTTATGTACTCATGGCGACTCTCTTTTGCAAAGTTTATTGCATCGCTAAATATAGAATTCAATTCACTACTTACCATTACTCTTCCTCCATAACTGCTCTAAGTGGAAACTTGCTTTTTTTTGCTGAGTTTAAAACTTGTGCTACTTTTGTTTCTGCTATCTCGTATGTATAAATACCACAAAGCCCACTTCCTTGATTGTGAATACGAAGCATAATTGCATAAGCTTCTTCTTCATTTTTATGAAAAATATTCATCAACGTACTTACAACAAACTCCATACTTGTAAAATCATCATTTAGTAACAAAACCTTATACATCTTTGGTTTTTTTACAGAAATATCTTCTTTTAATTCATGCTCTATTTGATTCATTTGGCTTTTATCTTTTGTATATCTTTTTCTATTATATCAGTGTCAATTGCACCTATGTAAAAGTTGTCATCAGGACTTTCTCCAAAAGGGTCTGTTACTTTTTGGTATTTTCCATTTTTCAAAACTACTTTAAATGGAACTTGAACTGCTTGGTTATAACCTATATCTTTTGTTATTGTATTTACCATTTTTTCATTATCAGGTGAATTTACTATAAAATAGTAAGCATTAAACTTTGAAGAAAAGTTCTCTACAACGTATTGATCAGTTACATCTTCTAAATAGGTAAAACCTATCAATAAAACATCTTTGTCGTTTTTAAGCTGAAAATCCATAAGCTTTGTAGCCTCTTTTTGACATGGTTTACAAAATGTTCCAAAGATATCCAAAATAAGTATTTTGTTTTCATCACCTTCTAAAACAAAACCACCATTTTTACGCAATAGTGTTAATTTACTACCAACTACACTTCTTAATTCAAGTTTATCACCATCTTTATATGTTGGTTTTTGAGCACTTCCCTCTTCTTGCCCACAACCAATAAAACCAAAAATCAACAATAAGCCAACTAAAACTTTCCAATAGCGCATAAATATCCTTTAAATCTTTTTATGTATTTTATCAATAAATAGTAAATATTTTATTTTATATGTAAGGTCACTTATAAAAATGGTTTTTCATAGCTGTTTGTGCCTCACGATTTGCTGTTCTTCTTTTTAAGTCTTCTCTTTTATCATGTAGCTTTTTACCACGAGCCAATGCTATTCTTATCTTCACAAAGTTTTTATGATTAAAGTAAAGAGAAGTTGGAACTATACTTAAGCCCTCTTTCATAGTCTTTTCAAACAACTTTGCTATCTCTTTGTTATGTAAAAGAAGTTTTCTATCTCGCCTCTCTTCTGGTCTATAGTGAGAGTGAGTAGTCTCAAGATTTGAAATATGAGCATTTAACAAAAATGCCTCACCCTTAATAATCTTTACAAAAGAGTCTTTTAAATTGACTCTACCTTGTCTTATCGCTTTTACTTCACTACCTTTTAAAACTATACCTGCCTCATACGAGTCTAAAATCTCATAATCATGATATGCTTTTTTGTTTCTTGCTACTGTTTCACCCAT
>CAZBPU010000117.1:0-6402 GCA_964493845.1 uncultured Sulfurospirillum sp. | reverse complement strand
TGGCAGACAGTGGGGGATTCGAACCCCCGGTACAATTAAGTACATCCGCGTTCCAGGCGAACAGATTAAACCACTCTCTCAACTGTCTGTATGTAGAAGAGTTAGTATATCTATTTTGCGCTTAGACACTCTTTACAAATAGCATCAAATGAAATAGTTGTACTTTGTATTTGGCTATGTGTAGATGTTTGAGCTTTTTTTATAATATCATCTGTATCTATTATAAAATCTTCTATCTTTCCACAATTTGTACAGACTAAATGAGCATGATTTTCTTTTGTAATTTCATAGTACTCTTTTTTATTTACGAGCTTTACTTCACTTAGTATCTGTTTTTTTAGCATTTCATTAATATTTCTATAGATTGTCGAAAGAGAAAGTGTTGGAAATTTTATTTTACTATATTTTTCTATCTCTTCTAATGTTGCATGTCCGTAGTTTTTTAGTGCATCTAGTACGCATAATCTTTGAGGTGTTGCTTTTAATGAATGTAGTTTTAAAATCTCTACATGTGACATAATTGTGCCTTTTTTAATTGTATGTTACCATAAATAACAATTTTTTGCAACAACTATTTTTTTACTGAAGGTTTTGTAAATAGATATTGTAAATCCGTTTTTTGATAATAATCTGCATAGGAGTGTGTGTGATAAGAATGACAGACTTGATGTGTTAACATCTCAAAAAACGAATTTACAATGTATCTAAATTTAAATTTAACTTTTCGGAGAAGATGAAAAGCCAAACCATTGATAAAATTATAGTGAATATTTTTATATATAAATTGTCCTAAGTCAAGAACTTGAACTATCATTCATAATTCCTATTATTACTTTATCAGTTGTATTCATTCCATCTTGAGATAGTTTTCCTATATTTTTTAATGTACTCTCTATGTCATCAGCTATTATACCATCTCCACCATGCAGATACTTACCAGCATTTGCTAAAAGATAAGAGTCAAAAGCCGCGTATATTGTAGTAGATACTTTCATTGCACAAGATGATTTTGCACCATCACAGATGATACCAGATACATCACCGAGTGTATTTATGATGGAGTGTGCAACAACTTCATAGCTCTCTTCATTTAAAAATGCCAAAGCTCCTGCAACTGCTGCAGATGAACAAATAACACCACAATATGCAGAGAGTCGTCCAACATTTGTTTTGATATGAACTGTTGCTAGATGTGAAAAAAATAGAGCTCTGATAAGTTTTTCTTGAGAAACATTTTGTATACGTGCATACTCAATAAGAGCTAAAGAAGATGTCATACCTTGGTTTCCACTACCACTTGTTGTCATAACGGGTAGTGCACAACCACTCATACGAGCATCACTTCCTGCACTTGCAAAGCTAGCTGCACGATTTCTTGAATCATCGCCATAAAAACCTTTTTCTATATTGTCAGCTATAATTTTACCTATATTAACACCATAATTTCCCATTAGTCCTTCACGAGCTATTTTGGAGTTTAGTGATATTACTTTAGTAAAAAGTTCTTCTACTTTAGATAATTCTATAGTTTTTGCCAATTCATAAATAGCTTTTATACTTAAAATCTCTCTATCTTTTGATGGAGAATTAAAATCTATATCATTACAAGGACGATCGAGTACTACTTTATGATTTTTTTCAATATGGGTTATATTGGTGTGCATATGTTTTATCTCTACAGATGAACTTTTTTCATTTGATTCTAGAGTTATTTGAGCATAAAGTTTTATATCAGTGTCTTCATGTATAACTTTAACCTCTTTTTCTTTTAAAAATTTTCTAACTTCTTTCATCTGTTCTTCTGTTATGTCGCTTATAACCATTAAATCTTTTTTTGAATCTCCAGCGATAATACCCATAACAACAGAAACTTCGATACCAACCATACCACCACTATTGGGAACTACTACGCTTTTTACATTCTTAATCATATTGCCAGATACTTTTATAGTTACTTTTTGAATTTCCTCATTTAGTATCTCCCGTGCTTTTGCACCTACATAGGCAAGTGCTATTGGCTCAGTACAACCCTCAGCGGGAACTACTTCTTCTGCCAATATTTTTAAAATTGTTTGTGTATCTTTTGTGTTCATGATTTTCCCTTATTGAAATATTGTACTAAAAAAAAGTCAATATTTATAGTAAAAAATTGCTATACTTATATAAAGAGTAAAAAGGATGAAAAATGGATAAAAGATATAGAAACTTTTATATTCGTTTAGTTGTTGGCATAACCTTTTTATTGGCTATACTTGTTAGTAGTATCCTAAACACATTTCAGAACTAAGTTTTATCTTTTTTTCAAGTGGAGAGGGACCAAAGTATTTACATTTTTCTACATATATATTAAAACTATAGTCTAAACCTAAATCATCATAAAATTTTTTTAGATTTACAAGTTTTATACCATATAAATCTATAATTTTAAGTTTTTTATATAAAACAGAGTTGTTTTTTTCTATAAGGTGTGATGGTGCTATTCCTGTATATCTACAAAAAGCTTGAGATTGTACAAAACCAGATAAATCTTTACATGTAGAGATGATTTTATTGTATTTAGGTAAGGTTGTTTTTTTATCTAAAAAGACAGCTCTACAGCCATCGTATTTTACTGCTTTTACATCTTTCCAAAATCTATAAGCATTTGATGAGATACCAGATAGTTCACAAAATTCTTTATTTAAAACATAGTTATCTAAAAATTGATTATTAGATAGTATGTTCATTTGCATTTTTAATTCCTTTATTGTCCAATTATAATAAAATCATCTCTACATGTAAAGCTTATTTTCATTTAGGTATACTACTTGTATGAAAAATATAAATATTAGAACTAATTATGATGTCATTATCGTTGGCTCTGGACCTGCTGGACTTGGTGCTGCATTTAAGATTGCAGAAAACTCAAGTCAATCTGTTTTATTGGTTGAGAAAAAAAAGATAAGCTCAGGTGGATTAAGAAATGATTGCAAACAAAATTATACTTATCCAGTAGGATTTCCTTATGAACACTGGAGGGAAGAGGAAGTAGTTACTATACTAGAAGAGGTAAAAACTCATCTAAATCCAAAGATGGAAACAAGACTCAATATTGAAAAATACCAAAAACGAGCAAAAAAGATAGGTGTTGAAATACTCTCTATAGACCAAGCTCATGTAGGTACTGATAAATCATCAGCACTTATAAACTCTCTTATAGAGAAGCTAAAAGCTTTACATGTAGAGGTTGCTTTACATACAGAAGTGAAAGAGTTAGCAAAAGATAAAAAAGAGATTACCTTGATGAGTGGAGAAGTGATATCTTTTAAAAATATTATCATTGCAGGTGGTCGTGCTGATTATGATTGGGTTCAAAAACAGATGGATAATATAGGAGTAACTTATAGTGATAATATAGTAGATATTGGAGTAAGAATTGAGACAAAAGAAGAAAATTATCCTATAGTTAAAGAGTATTATGACCCCAAAATTCTTTTTCCAGGTAAAGTAAGAACATTTTGCACAAATTCTGGTTGTGCTCATATAGTAAGAGAAAAGTATAAAGGATATTATTCTGTAAATGGACACTCACTCTCAAGAGAAAATAAGCCAAACAATTTAGTAAATTTTGCAATGCTAAAAACTATTAGATTAACTGAGCCAGTAGTAAGTGGACAGCAGTTTGGAAAGATACTTGGTGAGATGGTAATGCAGCTTAGTGGAGGCTCAGTTATCATGCAAAGAGTAGGTGATTTTAGACTTGGTAGTAGAAGTAAGAAAGAGACATTTAACTCTGATTTATATGACTTTGAGCCAACACTTAAAAGTGCAGTTGCTGCAGACTTATCACTAAGTATGCCTGCAAAAATTTTAAGAGATATATGGAAATCACTTAAAATGTTAGATACTATTATCCCAGGAGTTTTACATCCATCTACCATTATCTACTATCCAGAGATAAAAACATACTCAAATAGACCAGAGTTTATAGATGAGTATTTTATGGTTAAAGATAGTTACTATGTTATAGGAGATGGAGCAGGAACAAGTAGAGGTATTACAGGAGCTTGGGCATCTGGAATACGAGCAGCAAATGGAATACTCAAAAATAATATATAAAATATGAGTAAAAATTTGGGAATATTTGATTGATTTAGCTACTTTAAAAAAATAAATTAGTTTAAGTCCCTATTTTAGGGGGTTAAAAAGTAATGGCCGGGAGAGGGAGATTCGAACTCCCGGAGGTATGACCCTCGCTGGTTTTCAAGACCAGTGCATTCAACCGCTCTGCCATCTCCCGACAATAAAAATCTTAAAACAGGTTTGGAGGCGACACTCGGATTCGAACCGAGGATCAAAGCTTTGCAGGCTCGTGCCTTACCACTTGGCTATGTCGCCAAAATCTGTTTTTGTTTAGTGGTGCCCGGGACCGGACTTGAACCGGTACAGCTGCAATAGCCGGGGGATTTTAAGTCCCCTGTGTCTACCAATTCCACCACCCGGGCAAATTAAAGACACCACATCTGTTATAAAATTTATGGAGCGGGAAACGAGGTTCGAACTCGCGACCCCGACCTTGGCAAGGTCGTGCTCTACCGCTGAGCTATTCCCGCAACAAAATTGAGATGGAATTGTACCATTTATTTTCTTAAAAGTAAATAGTTATGTAAAAAAAGTATAAATTTAGTTATAATATGAAAAAATTAAAGGGTTATGTATGCGTAGTGATCAAGTAAAAAAAGGACATGATAGAGCTCCACATAGAAGTTTGTTTAGAGCAACAGGAGTAAAAACAGAAGATTTTGATAAGCCGTTTATAGGTGTGGCAAATTCTCATATAGATATAATTCCTGGACATTTTTTCTTGCAAGAGTATGGAAAAATCATGAAAGATGAGATACGAAAAAATGGATGTGTACCATTTGAGTTTAATACAATTGGTGTAGATGATGGAATTGCAATGGGGCATGATGGTATGCTTTACTCTCTTCCAAGCCGTGAACTTATAGCAAACTCTATAGAAACAGTAATGAACGCACATAAACTAGATGCTATGATTTGTATGCCAAATTGTGACAAGATAGTCCCTGGTATGATTATGGGGGCTTTGAGAGTTAATGTTCCTACTGTTTTTGTTAGTGGTGGACCTATGAAAAAAGGGTATACTCAAAAAGATAATACTCCTATAGATCTCGCAACTGTTTTTGAGGGTGTTGGACAGTATGAAAATGGGGATATAAGCGAAGAAGATTTAACTGATTTAGAGTGTAATGCATGTCCTAGTGGAGGAAGTTGTTCAGGTATGTTTACTGCAAATAGCATGAACACTCTCATGGAAGCTATGGGAATTGCACTTCCTGGAAATGGAACTATCCCTGCTCTTACACCAGAGCGTGAAGTTTTGATACGAGCAGCAGCTAAAAGAGTTTGTGAAATAGCACTTGATAAAAAATATAACTTTAGAAATATACTTAATGAAAAAGCAGTTAAAAATGCATTTGCAATCGATATGGCTATGGGTGGAAGCTCAAACACAGTTCTTCATATGCTTGCAATCGCAAAAGAAGCAGGAGTTGATTTTAATATAGCAGATATAAACAAGATAAGTAAAAAAGTTTCACATATAGCTAAAATCTCGCCATCGCTTACTACCGTTCATATGGAAGATATCAATCGTGCTGGTGGAGTTGGAGCTGTTATGAAGGAGATAGCAAAGCGTGACAATGGCTCAATGTATCTTGACAATCTAACAGTTACAGGTCAAACAATAGCCGAGCGTATTGAAAAAGCAGAGATAAAAGATACAAATATAATCCATACTTTAGACAATCCTTACTCAAAAGTGGGTGGTTTAGCGATACTCTTTGGAAATCTTGCGGAGGCTGGTTGTGTTATAAAAACAGCAGGTATTACAGGAGAAAGAAAGTTTACTGGAAAAGCTGTATGTTTTGATTCTCAACAAGAGGCTATTGCCGGAATTGTAAGCAATAAAGTAAAAGCTGGTGATGTTGTTGTTATCCGTTATGAAGGACCAAGAGGAGGACCTGGTATGCAAGAGATGCTTGCTCCTACTAGTCTTATCATGGGTAAAGGTCTTGGAGATAGTGTAGCGCTTATTACTGATGGTAGATTTAGTGGTGCAACTCGTGGTCTTAGCATAGGTCATGTTAGTCCTGAAGCTGCCGAAGGTGGTATGATAGGACTTTTAAAAGATGGAGATATCATCAATATAGATGTTGATACTTATGAAATCAATGTTGAATTAAGTGCCGATGAAATTGAAAAAAGAAAATCAGAGTTTAAACCAAAAGTTACAGAAGTAACAGGAAGTTGGTTAAAACAGTATAGACTGCTTGTTACAAATGCAAGTAGTGGTGCTGTTCTAAAGACTGAATTTTAATGATAGATTTTTTAAATCTACTT
>CAZBPU010000116.1:0-6406 GCA_964493845.1 uncultured Sulfurospirillum sp. | reverse complement strand
TAGCACCCATCTTCTACTTTAAAAACCTAAAAGTTTCACAAACTATAGTTTCAGCTATCTTGACGTGTTCTACTCTAATTGTCGTTTCATCTTACAATGGTTGGTTAGATTATACTCAAATCTTTATACCTGATACATATGTTTGGCCATATTTAGTTGGTGGCATTATGTTTGGAGGCTCTATGGTTATGTCAGGCTGGTGTCCAGGAACTGCTGTAGTTGGTTTTGCTTCTGGTAAAATTGATGCTGTTGTTTTTCTTTTAGGACTTATGTGTGGTATGTATTTTTACTTTGACATATATGAGTATATTGAAGGATTTGCAAATAGTGGCTACTTAGGTAGATACACTATAGATATGTTATTTGGTGGTGATATGTATACATCATCATACTTAGTTACAGTTATAACTGGTGTAGCTTTAGCAGTATTTATGCACACAATGAAAAAAATAAGAGATAAAAAGGAAAATTCAAAATGAGAACACTTTCAATAATAGTTGGATTAATGCTATTAGCAGCAGCAAGTGTCCTATCTTACGTGTCAGCGAATAATGGGTCTAAGTTGTTAGAAAATAAAGAGACAATTGTAATCCAGTATGTAGATGCATCTGAAGAAGCATTAGAAGATGAAGATATATCAAAAGCACTAAAATATGCAAAACTCGCTATCCAAGCAGACCCAAAAGATAGAAGAGGTTTTTTAAGTTATGAAAAAGCAATGGATGCTAAGTATGATGCATATGGCGAAGAAAGCACAGATACGCCAAAAACAGAAAACTCAGATGAAGCAATGATGGGTTGTTAAAAACTAAAAAAGTAGACAGTGTCAAACTAACTATGTAAATCTAAAAATATGACCAGTTTGGTAAAATATCAGACTGGTTAAATTTACTCAAAAATTTATACAATAAAATATATAAATAAAGAAATGATAGCTAAAGTCATAAGAAATAGAGCAGGTATTATTACTCCACCACCTAAATACAACTAATACTTAAAAAATTTCTCTGCTTCTAACAAAGTTCTAACGCCATCAACCATGTCTTGAACACACTCTACTTCGCTCACACCTAGTCGCCTTTTGTTACTTATATCAAAAATAGCCTCTTCACTTTTTGAGTGTTCTCCGTTGATACCTCTTATCTGCAGATGATGTTTTTTACATATCTCTTCAAATTTTGACATATCTTTTGCTAGATTTGGAAGCTTTACATGTACACTTGCTCTCATTGCTGTACCTAAGTTTGTAGGACAACTTGCTATAAATCCCAAGTGCTTACTATAAGCAAAACTAAGTTTTTGCTCCAATTCATTTAGATATTGAACTAAACGAGCAAACACTTCTTGTATATCTCCACCTTTTTGCATAGATATTATACGAAGTTGATCCTCTTCATTTACCCATACTAAAAATGTTTTATCTTCATTATGATAAATCCCTCTACCGCTTGGCCAATCACGATTTAATCCAGCAGCTTTTAGAAATCTATCTCCCTCTTTAAACAAAAAATGCTCTTTTATAAGGTGTTTTCTATCTTCTTCACTCATACTTTCAAGTGAATAGTATTTGCCTTTACATGAAAGAGACTTTAAAGCTTCTACAATCATACTTTCTATTTCATCTCTTTGAGATTTTGAGATATTTGTTCCAAGTGGAAAGTTTTTTAAATTTCTTCCTACTCGAATTCTAGTTGAGAGTATATGTTCATCATTAAAAGTAGCATCTTTTAACTTGCTCACATCTAAAGAACTTTTATGTTTATCATCTTTAGTAAATCCATGATACTCTTCTATGATAGGGCTAAACATATCATCAAAAAGCTCATAAGACTCTTCATCTCCTGCATATATCCCGATAGAACTATCAGGATTTTCTAAACCTGAATTTATAGCCATATCCAAAGTATATCCACTCTTCGTTTTTAGATTTTTTAACTTACCATGAACCTCATCTGTCAAATACTTTTTCATTAATGATTGCATATTATCTCCTTTTATATATTTTACCTAAAGTTTAATTAGGGTAAAATTACTCTTAATTAAAGGAGTGCTGTTATGTTCAAAATTATTATGCCATTAAATCTCATTATTGGCTTACGCTTTTTAGGACTTTTTATTGTTTTACCTGTCCTAAGTGTGTATGCTTTACAATTTAAAGGCGCTAATGAACTTCTTATCGGTCTTGCTATTGGTGGATATGCCGCTACACAAATGCTGTTGCAAATTCCATTTGGTATGCTTTCAGATAAGATAGGAAGAAAAACTACTTTGACTATTGGTCTTGTTATTTTTATGATTGGTTCTTTGGTTGCAGCCAATGCAGATGATATATACATGCTAATTGTAGGTCGTTTACTTCAAGGTGCTGGTGCTATTGGTGCTGTTGCAACTGCTATGATAAGTGATTTAGTAAAAGAAGAAAAAAGAGCTCATGCCATGGCTATGATGGGTGGAACTATCGCTATAACATTTGCTATTTCTATGGTTTTAGGACCACTTTTGAGTGGAATGTGGGGGCTAAGTTCTCTATTTATCATTACTGCGATATGTGCACTTTTGGCTATTATTGTGTTACATACTATAGTAAAAACACCTCCAAAAATAACTCATGACTATAAAAATGATAAAAAAGAGATATTTGCTATACTCAAAGATAAAAATCTTATGAAAATGAATATAACAAATATGCTTCAAAAAGGTATGATGACTCTAGCATTTTTAATAATCCCAATTATAATGGTAAGAGAGTTTGGATATGCTAAAACTGCATTATGGCAAGTCTATGTTCCTGCTATGATATTTGGTATTTTTGCTATGGGCTTTTCTGCTGTTATGGGAGAAAAAAAGAAAAAACCAAAACTAGTTCTTATAGTTGGTATTTTGTTATTTGGAATTGCTTATAGCATAATGGGATATGCTTCCTCACCTCTTATTTTTATCATTGGTGTTATTGTCTTTTTTATAGGGTTTAATGTACATGAGCCACTTTTACAATCTCTTGCAAGTAAATACGCAAAAATCCACCAAAAAGGAACAGCTCTTGGAATTTTTAACTCTTTTGGTTATCTAGGGACTTTTACAGGTGCTCTTTGGGGAGGACACATACTCAAATGGTATGGTATAGAGTACATAGCCGTTGTTGTTATTATAATATGCCTAGCATGGGTACTTCTTATAATTTCTCTTGAAAACCCAATATTTTCAAAAAATCTATACTTAGAATTTGGAAAATATGATGAAGAAAAGATAAAAGACTTAAACTCAACAAGAGGTATTATAGAGTGGTATAAAAATGAAAATGAACAACTTCTTATCATAAAATACAATTCTAAAGAGATATCACAAGAGAGGCTGCTATCGCTTATGTAACTCTATTTTTTACTGCTCTTGGAGCTGCTACACTCCTACCTGGTGGGAGTGAAGCTCTTTTTATATACTACCTTTCAAATGAATTAAATCCAACATACCTTCTTATCTTTGCAACTATTGGAAATACACTAGGGTCTATAATAAACTATTTTCTTGGTAAATACGCTACTAATTGGGCTATGAAAAAAAACTATATAAAAGCTTTACATATTGAAAAATCAAAAAGATATTTTGATAAGTTTGGAGTATTTGCCCTACTTTTAGCATGGACACCAATCATAGGAGACCCTATCACTTTTGTAGCTGGAGTTTTACGTTATAACTTTTGGAAATTTCTAGTTTTAGTTGGTATATCAAAATTTACTCGTTACTTTTTTTTGATATACGCTTACAATAGTTTTATCTAAACCATGATTTAAGGATTATACAATCCTTAAATCATACGAACCTCTCTTTGAGGAAATGGAATAGATATTTTTTCTGCATTTAATACATTTAATATTTTTAAATTGACATCATACTGAATCTTAAAAAAGCTCTTTGTCGGTACCCAATAGCGATAACCTATGTCAATAGAACTTTCACCAAACTTCTCAATACCTATGATAGCCTCTTGATCATTTGAAATATCTTCACAAGTAGAAAGAACTTCTCTTATAGAAGATATTGCTTTTTGTACATCGCTATCATAAGCGATACCCACATTACCTTCTACGATACGTCTTTCAAAAGAGTTAACTAAAACATCTCCTATCATATACTTATTTGGTATTGTTATCTGCTCTTTATCTTCATTTCTTAAAACAGTATATGCAAGTTTTATATCTTCCACTTCACCATAAACATCATGTACCGTTATAGTATCACCTATTTTAAAAGGCTTAGTTGCCACTAAAACAACTCCTGCAGCAAAGTTTGCAACACTTCCTTGAAGAGCCAAACCAGCAGTTAAAGATAGAGCACCTATTGCAGCAACAAAAGGTCCTATCGAGATACCAAGTTTTCCAAGAGCTAAAATCCCCATCATGACTATAATAAGAAGCCTAATAAAGTTAGCTACAAACCCACTAAGTGTTTCATCTATCTTCGTTTTTAAAATATTGTAAACTATTTTATAAACATATTTAGATACAAATATACCAATAATAAAAATTATAACAGCACCTAAAATCTGAAAACTATAATTCGTAACAAATTCTATAACTATATCATAAAATTTACTTACACTTTGTAACTCTTGTTCCATACTTTATACTCCTTGTATTGTTAATAATTTTGTCTCTTTAGCTCATTGGTAAAACTTTAACACTCTCACCTTTTTTTATAAATTCACACTTTTGCTCAATTCTAAGTAAAGCACTATCTCCTAACATATTAGTAAGTATAGCGCTACTTCCCATCTTTTTACCATCTAAATTTACATAAAATTTACCCTCACGAAGGATAAGATTACAAGCTGTAAACTCTGTAAAAGGTGAACGCTTTTTATAATCTTCTTCTATTATAGCTTCTATATAATCACTCTTTACATGTAAACCCTGCATAGCTTTTAAAAGTGGTAAAATATATAAAAAGCACATAACAGCACTACTATAAGGGAAACCTGGCAATGCAAAAATATATTTATTTCCTACTTTTACTATCTTTATGTGTCTTCCAGGTTTTACACTAGCACCATCTACGATATACTCAGGTTCCATACCTCTTATAATATCTTTTACAAAATCATAATCTCCAACACTAACTCCACCTGTTGTAATAACAATATCATTATATTTTAGTGCTTCTGTTATCTTGTTTTTTATAAGCTCTTTATCATCTTTGGCAATTCCAAGCCTATTTACCTCTGCTCCATTTGCTTTTACTATTGCTTCAAGAGTTACATGATTTGAGCTTCTTATCTGTGCCTGATTTGTTTTAATCTCTCCGATATCGAGTATTTCGCTTCCTGTAGCGAGTATTCCAACACGAGGCTTTGAATAAACAGCAACTTGAATCTTACCAATCTCTGCCATTACGCCAATCTCAGCAAAACCAATCTTGGTTCCTTTTTTGATAAGTATTTCACCTTTAAAATAGTTCTCTCCAACAGGACGAACAGCAAAACCTTTATTTACTGGCGTTACTATTTTTACTTCATTGTCAGTTACTTCTACATTTTCAATAGGTATCAAAGTATCACTACCATCACTCATAAGTGAACCTGTAAAAGTTTTAACACAAGTTCCTTCTACTACTACAGTACTTATATCTGTCCCAGCAGGAACGAAATCAGCAAGTTTTAAAACACCTTTGTCTTGGTCAGCATAACGAAAAGCATAACCGTCCATAGAAGATGTTGTATGCAAAGGTGCATTTTCATCTGCAACTATATCTTCTGCCAAAATCATATCTTGAGTTTCTGTCAAAAAAACATTTTTAACCAATGTCTCAACACCATTCATTGAGGCAACTAAATCTTCTATCGTTTCATCATAATCTTTAAACTTCATCATTTTAACAATCCTGCACCTTCTAAAGCTGTACTTCTGCTTTTTGCATAAACTCTTTTACCATCTATCAAATCATATTTCCATATTGGAGCTGAAGCTTTAAAATCTTCTACAAAGTCATTGATAAACTTCAAAGCCACTTTTCTTTGAGGACTAACAACTGCCGAGATATACGAACTCGTATGATTTGGAACATCGCCACGAGAGTGAGCCATAAGTAGGTAAGCTCCCTCTTTTTTAGCTTTTTCTTGCCAAGAAGTAAACCAACTCTCTAAAATTGGCTCATATATATCAAAACTAAGCCCACTTATACCATCCTCGTCTCTTACTATCCCGATAAATGGTATATATGCTCCATAGTTTTTATCTTTCATCTCATTGAACCAGCGATTGGAAATCTCCTCTACATTTAAAGGTCCATCATGCAACTCTAAACTCATCTATCAGCCTCCACAAACTGGAGGAAGAAGTGAGATTTTATCTCCAGCTTCTATTTTTGTATCCAAAGAACAAACTAAAGAATCATTCACAGCTACAGCACAAAT
>CAZBPU010000115.1:0-6412 GCA_964493845.1 uncultured Sulfurospirillum sp. | reverse complement strand
ATAGAAGATGAAGAATTACGTGCAAAACTTTTAGAAGATAGAATTTTAAAAGCAAAAAAAGTTGAATCAGATTCAAATGAAGTAGAAGTAATAATATAGCACTTAGGATGGATGATATGCAGACTTGGTTAGAGATAGAAGAGTTTAGTAAACTTATACATTTAGATATTGCAACGATTGAAGATATGATAGAGCGTGGAAAACTGAGTGTAAAAGAAGAAGATGGTAAAAGGCTTATTGAAGCTTCAAAAGGAACAAATGAGCTTATGCCTTTGTCTAAAACTAATCAATCTATTGATGCAGATGTAGTGACTTTAGAAGGTGCTAATTTTGTAGAAAAAACAATAGGTACAATTCTTGGTTTACATGAAAAAGTTATGGATGCAAAAGATGAAACTCTTGATGCTTTAAAAAGTGAAAACCATTTTTTAAAAGAGGCACTTTTTTCAATGCAAGAGTTGTATGATGAAGATAGAAAAATAGTGGAAACTTTAACAAAACAGCTTGAAACAACACAAGAAGAGTTAGAGTTTACAAGAAGAAAATATAAGCTTATGTGGAATAAAGCAGTAGAAAATTATAAAAAAGATTAGAGTTTTATCATAGGTAAAGCTTTATTGCTTTTAAAATTAAATATTTAGAGGACGTGAAAATTGTTAACATTTAGTGAGATGCTTTTAAAATTACAAACATATTGGCAAGATGAAGGTTGTACTATAGTTCAACCATATGATATGCCAGCAGGTGCAGGAACTTTTCATAATGCAACATTTTTAAGAAGTATAGGAAGTAAACCTTGGGCAACTGCATATGTAGCACCAAGTCGCAGACCAACAGATGGACGATATGGAGAAAATCCTAATCGATTAGGAGCATATTATCAGTTTCAAGTACTTATAAAACCAAGTCCAGACAATATTCAAGAGTTATATCTGAAGAGTTTAGAAGCATTGGGTTTGGACTTAAGTAAACACGATATCCGTTTTGTAGAAGATAACTGGGAGTCTCCAACATTAGGTGCTTGGGGACTTGGATGGGAAGTTTGGCTTGATGGTATGGAAGTAACTCAATTTACTTATTTTCAACAAGTTGGTGGTATTCCCTGTAATCCTATCTCTGTAGAGATTACATATGGAGTTGAAAGACTTGCAATGTATCTTCAAGAGAAAGATAGTGTTTATGATTTAATCTGGAATGAGAATAAGCATGGTATAACAACTTATGGTGATGTTCATAAACAGAGTGAATATGAGTTTAGTAAGTACAATTTTGAAATTGCTGATGTCAAGATGCTTTTGGCTCAGTTTGAACAGAGTCGTGAAGAGTGTAAAAGAGCTTTAGAAGCTAACCTTCCTCTTCCTGCTTATGATTATTGTCTAATGGCTTCTCATACTTTTAACGTATTAGATGCAAGAAAAGCTATATCAGTTACACAAAGACAAAATTATATATTGAAAATTCGTGAATTGGCAAAAGGTTGTGCCGTAAAGTATAAAGAAGTAGTGGATGCAGCTGAAGCAAATCTATAATATTTTAGATTCATTGTGTCCATTTGAGCTTCAAGCTTCTTGGGATAATAGTGGTTTACAAGTTGGAGAGATGAGTGATGAGGTTGAAAAAGTATATCTAAGTTTAGATGTAGATAGCGATTTACTTGATGAAGTGGAAAATCACTCTTTAATAGTGACTCATCATCCTTTGATTTTTAAAGGTATAAAAAGTTTAGATTCTTCTTTGTATCCAGCAAAGTTAATTAAAAAGATGATAAAAAAAGATATATCTTTGATAGCTATGCATACAAATTTTGATTTAACTCATCTAAATAAGTATGTAGTTACAAAAGTTTTAGGTTATGATGTTATAAAGTCTGATGGGTACGTTTGTTATTTTGATGTTGATTGTAGTTATGATGATTTGATTTTACATGTAAAGAGTAAATTAGGACTTGATATACTAAGATGTGTAGGTATAAACAAGCAGATTAAAAGATGTGCAATAACAACAGGTAGCGGTGGTGATTTGATTGGTGAAATTGAAGCAGACTGCTTTTTAAGTGGCGACTTTAAATATCATCAAGCACTTGAGGCAAAAGAGAATAATTTGAACTTATTGGACATAGGACACTTTGATAGTGAGTCCCATTTCCCAGCATGTTTAATGGAAAATTTGATTAATTTCCCATTAAAAGCTATAATGACAAATTCAAAAAACCCATTTACATATAAATAAAAAGTAAAAAATAAGGAACGTAGTATAAATGAATAAACATTTAGAGCAGTTAGTAAATCTAGCAAAAACAGATAAAGAGATAGATGATTTTGGACCAAAAGTGGAAGCTATTGAGTCACAATTAAGAGCATCAGCAGTAAAAGAGAAAGATGTAAATGATAAAATTTTAGCTTTTGAAGAAGAGATTAAAGATTGTAAACTTAAAAAGTCTAAAAATGAGCTTCACTTAGCAGAACTAGCAGATAAACTTACAGAGTTATCTAAAAAAGGTGCTATAGTTAAGACAGATAAAGAGATAAAAGCATTACAACTTGAGGAAGAGATTTCAAAAGAGCAGTGTGAATTTGCTAATGAAGAGATAGAAAGACTTGACAGTATTATTGAGTCAAAAGAACTTGATAAAGAAGAGTTAAAAGCGGCTCTTGAAGAAGTTGAAAAAGAGAGTAAAGAGATTCGTGCTTCTATTGAAAATGAAATGCTTAACATAGAAAAGCAAAGAACAGAAGTTTATGGTAAAAAAGAGAAGTTAGTATCTCAAATGAGCCAGAAAATTTTAACATTTTATGAAAAAATTAGAAAATGGGCTGGAAATACGACAGTAGTCCAAGTTAAAAAACAGGCATGTTATGGGTGTTTTATGAGAATAAATGATAAAACTTATGCAGAAGTAATTAAGCAAGATGATATTGTAACTTGCCCTCATTGTGGAAGAATTCTTTACAAAGAGACAGAGGAAACTGAGGCATAAATTGCTTCTTTTTTTCTACTACGTATTGGTAGTGCTGATATATATCTTAGCACTACCAGTTTTAATAATTCTCTCATTTAAACAAAAATATAAATTTTCATTACCTGCACGATTTTTTTTAAAAAATAATAAACCATTTGATAAGCAAGGTATATGGTTTCATGCTTGTTCTTTAGGGGAAGTAAATTCTTTAAAACCAGTTTTTAAAGAGTTAAAAAATGAGAGTTTAAATTTATCAGTTATAACAGGTACAGGTTACAAATCTGCTAAAGAGATAAACTTTTTAGATGTAAGATTTTTACCATTTGAAATTTTTCTTCCTTTTTGGATAAAAAAGCAAAAAACTTTAGTAGTAACAGAAGCAGAACTTTGGCCTTTGTTGTTTATAGTTTCTAAAATAAAGGGAATTAAAACAGTTTTGATAAATGCAAGAGTGTCTGATAATTCTTATAAATCATATAAAAAATTTGCTTGGTTTTACAAATGGATATTTGCAAATATTGATGAAGTTTTTGCTCAAAGTAAAATAGATAAAAAAAGACTTGAAGAGTTAGGTGCAAAAAGTGTAGTAGTAAATGGAAATATCAAGACATTTTCAAAACCTATTGTAACAAAAAAGTATAAAAAACTAGAAAAAAAAGTAATAGTAGTAGCAAGTTCTCATGAAGGTGAAGAGCAGATAATATTAGATAGTTTAAAACTGAAAAAAGATGAGATACTTGTTGTAGTTCCTAGGCATCCTGAGAGATTTGAAAGTGTAGATAGGTTTTTAAAAGAGTTTTGTCAAAAAAGTAAGTTAAGTTACTCAAAAATAGATGATGATTTGAAAACAGATATAGTGTTATGTGATAAGATGGGTGAACTTATAAACTTATATGCTATTAGTGATGTAGTTATATTGTGTGGTTCATTTAAAGAGGGTATAGGTGGACACAATCCACTAGAGCCTGCATTTTTTGAAACAAAAATAATAAGTGGAGAGTTCTATTTTAATCAAAAACCACTTTTTAAATTAGTAGAGAACATAAAGATATGCTCAATAAATGAGCTAAAAGATATAGACTTTGAAGAGATTAAATCTTCAAAGGTTTTACATGTAGGGGATATAAATACCCTAATAGAAAAAATAAAATAAAAATTTCTTGCAAAGCATAGCTTTCTCAAAGAGGGACAAGTGCCAAGTGCAAGAAATTTTTCTGGGCTTTGCTCAGGAAAAGGAAATAGTAAGATGACAGAAAAAGCGTATAAATTATTGGCTATACAAGAAGGTATTTCAAATCGAGCAGCAAAAGATTTGATTGACCGTGGAGTAGTTTATTCAGGTGGGAAAAAAGTTACTGTAGCTCGTGGTGAAATAAGCCCAAAAGCAAAGTTTAGAGTAGAAAAAATAAACAAACCAAAGATAATTTTTCAAGATAAGAAGATAATAGCAGTTGATAAACCTGCATATATGACAACAGAAGAGGTTGCAAGAGGTTATGCAGAGTTTACACTTCTACACAGACTAGATAAAGAGACAAGTGGTGTTTTACTTTTTACAAAAGATGAAGAGTTTCATAAAGAAGCTGTTAAAGCTTTTAAAAGTAGAGAAGTAAAAAAAGAGTATATTGCAGTAGTTCAAGGGAAATGTATTGAGCCTGTAACAGTTGACAAACCACTTATAACTATAAAACAAGGAAATACTCTTTTTAGTAAAGTAGCAGATGAAGGTAAAGACGCTATAAGTCATATTGAGCCACTAATGTTGGAGGGTAAGCTTTCAAAAGTAAAAGTAACTATTGAAACAGGTAGAACTCATCAGATAAGAGCTCACTTAAAAAGCATAAAAACTCCTATCTTAGGAGATACTCAATATGGTGCAAAACCATTTAAAAGAGTTATGCTTCATGCTTGGAAGATTGAACTATTGGGATATAAGTTTGAGAGTAAAGAGCCAAGCGAGTTTATTCGTGTTATGAATATGGGATAAATTGAATTTTTATTAAGTTTAAAGCAAAATTTAAGTAGCATAACAACCCAATTAATAATGAGATAAGGAAGATATTTTGTTCGAAATTTTAACAGATTCATTTAAAACAGCCGTCAATAAAATAAGATTTGCAGATGATGAAAAGTCGCTTAAAAAGGCGCTTGATACACTGAAAAAATCACTTTTAAAAGCAGATGTCCATCATAAAGTAGTAAAAGATTTATTAAAGGTTGTAGAAATTGAGACTAAAGCAAAAGGGATTGGACAACTTAATTTTCTAAAATCTTTAAAAGACAATTTGACGACTATGCTTACAGCTCCTGGAAACCAAGGATTTATTTTTTCTTCAAAACCACCAACAAGAGTGCTTATGGCAGGTCTTCAAGGTAGTGGTAAGACAACAACAACTGTAAAGTTGGCAAATTATTTAAAATTGAGACAGAAAAAAGTTCTTATTGCGGCATGTGACCTTCAAAGACTTGCAGCAGTAGAACAGCTAAAACAACTTTGTGAGCAAAATGAGTTGGATCTGTATTTTGATGAAAATGAAACAAATCCAGTAAAGATAGCAAAAGCAGCGGTAAAGAAAGCAAAAGATGGGCTTTATGATGTTCTTTTGGTTGATACAGCTGGTCGTTTGGCAATAGATGAAGAGCTAATGCAAGAGATAAAAAATGTTCAAAAAGCGATAGAACCAGATGAAGTTTTTTATGTAGCAGATTCTATGACAGGACAAGATGCTATTAGAAGTGCTGGAACATTTAATGATAAACTTGGTATTAGTGGAGTTATCCTTAGTAAGTATGATGGTGATAGTAAAGGTGGTGTTGCTCTTGGAATTGCAAAGCAGATAAATATACCACTTCGTTTTATAGGTACTGGTGAAAAGGTAGCTGATTTAGAAGCTTTTGTTCCAGATCGTATTGTAAATCGTCTTATGGGTGAGGGTGATTTAGAGACTCTTGCTGAAAAAACAGCAGCTGTTATAGATGAAAAACAAGCAAAAGCAATGACAAGAAAAATAAAAAAAGGTGAGTTTAATTTTAATGACTTTTTAGATCAGATGGAACAGATGAAGAAGTTAGGAAATATGAAATCACTTATAGGTATGATTCCTGGAATGTCAGGTATGGCAGGAAAGCTTAAAGATATGGATTTAGAGAATTCTGTTGAGATGAAGAGAATAAAAGCTATGATAGGTTCTATGACAAAAAAAGAGCGTGAGACACCTTCACTTTTAAACAATACAAGAAAAAGAAGAATTGCTATGGGTGCTGGACTTTCAAATATGGATGTAAATAAGTTTCTAAAGCAGTTTAAAAACGCATCAAAGATGGCAAAGAAATTTTCTGGTAAAAAAGGTATGCAAGATCTTCAAAATATGATGTCTCAAGCAAAACAAGGTGGAATTCCTCGTTAAGCTTTACTTTTAAAGTAAATTTAGATATAATCCCAAATCGTTTTGA
>CAZBPU010000114.1:0-6413 GCA_964493845.1 uncultured Sulfurospirillum sp. | reverse complement strand
TTTGATAACGAAAGTATAAGCTTTTAGTTTTAACAATATGGTAATAATTTGTTAGCCTATATTAATAAACTTAACCTAAAACCCCATCTGCACGAGGTGTAAGTAAAAATCTAAAAAACACTTTTGCATATATTAAAAATGGTAATGCCCAAAGAAGTGCTGAAATCATGTACATGTAAAAGGCATACTCCTCATAAAAAGGTATTAATCCTCTTATAAAAGTAGCTAGTATCATCAATGCTACCATGCTATGAGTATACACATTTGAAGTTAGTTTTCGCCCCGTATGAATCCAGCCTATGATAATCATGATAACAAGATAAGACAATCCAACCCCTCCACTTGTGATAAAATGTCTAAAGTGATTTATACCATATATGTTTGGATTCAAAATATCCCACCCCATCAAACCATAACCAAGAGCAAACATAACAAAGATAGACCCAAGATAGATAACATAAGGCTGATTTAGTATAAACTCATCCTTAAGAGCATAATCACTCATAATGGCTAAAATAGAACTAGCGACAGCAAGTCCAATCCAACCAAGAGCAGAGTTATCTGGGTAAAAAAACTCTACAATAGTAAAAAGACTCACCATAAAAATAGCCAAGTTTGTTAATGGTGGTCGAGAAATATAGATGTCATCTATGCCTTTGTCTTCCATCATCTCATTTATAGCTTCCATATTTACCCTTCTTAGTGCAAGTAAAATCAATACTACTATAAGACCTAAAGCCACTTTTAAAATACTTAATGAATCAACTTGAACATACTCTCCAACTGAGAGAAAAAACCAGCACTCTACTACAAACAGAGCAACCAAAGTATAACCTAAACTAGCATGTCTTTGAAGAGGGTCAAGAACAACATCTTTAGCAAACCATATCAGCCATAAAAGCATACTTAGATTCAAAAATGCGACAATTTCAACTCCAACAACATCCATAAACCAAAAACCAATACGACCAAGTAACCATAAACCAACAATAAACTTAAGTCTCTTTCCAACAAAAGGAACCATACCAGGAAAAAGTTCAGGCAATCCTGTAGTTAAAAATGCCATCACTCCAGCAGTAAGCACACCAAAAAGCATCTCATATATATGCCAAGTTAACATATCTCCCATAAAGGACATATCTATAAAACCACTCCAAACAAAACCCCAAAGTACCATAGAAATCACCATATAAGGAGCTAGAAGAAGAAAAATAGGTCTAAAACCATATGCTAAATATGGTGGTATATTTTTTTCATCATCAGGATAGTATGCATAGTGATTTGTAGCATGTAATTTTTGTTCCATTATCTTAACTCCAATTCAAATGTCTCTATTATTTCTTCATCTTGAAGCATTTTTGCACTTTGAGAATAGACAAATTTATCATCCCTTTGAAATTGTGGAGTATCAAAACTAAATCTTTTTACAACTCTTCCAGGATCGGCTTTTAAAAGTAACACTTCATCACTAAGCCTAATAGCCTCCATCAAATCATGAGTTATAAAAAGAACGCTTAACTCTTTTTTATCTATCATATCTATCAAAAGGAATTGTAGCTCTTTTTTAAGCCCTATATCCAAAGCAGAAAAAGGCTCATCTAAAAACAGAAGTGAAGGCTTAGTAACCAAAGCTCTTGCAAAAGAGACTCTCTGTCTCATTCCACCACTCAAATCTTTTGGAAATTTTTCAAAATCTTCCTCTTCTAAACCAAATCTCAAAGCTATCTTTTTAGAGCGGACCTCAGCCATTTTCTTAGAAATTTTTTGAGCTTTTAAACCTAAAGCTATATTGTCTATAACATTTTTCCAAGGAAGAAGTCTAGACTCTTGAAAAGCAAAAGATGAACTTTCAAATGAGTTTTTCACACTTCCCTCTTGTACATCCAACAATCCAGCACAAAGATGCATAAGTGTAGTTTTACCACCACCACTTGGACCAACTATAGAAAGGACTTCTCCCTTTTTAAGCTCAAAATTTATATTTTCCAAGATCTGAGTAAAACCATAATGGTGATTCAAACTTCTTACTTCTAACTTCTCCATAACTCAACCTCTCTCTTAATAGGCTCTAAAATAATATACTCAATAAACATCAATGAACCTATCATCACCACAACTAAAGCTAATGCTCTTGGCGTATCAAGGTGACTTCTAGCAACTGCTAAGGCTGAACCTATACCATCACTTGTACTCAAAAGCTCAGCCATAACAACTATCTTCCAACTCATACCAAGAGCTGAAACCCAAGCTGGAAATATATATGAGAATATATGAGGAAAATATATATCTAAAACCTTTACATGTAAAGGAAGTTGAAAGCTCTCACCCATCTGTTTTAAATCACCTTCTAAAGTTCTAGTTCCTTGTAAAGCCCCTACAAAAACTATGGGAAAAGAGGCTACAACTACAGTAAATATTACCGTAAAATCTCCCATGCCAAACCAAATCATCGCTAAAACTATCCAAGCTATTGGTGGCATACCAACAAGAAGCGTCACTATAGGACGACTCATCATAGATGCAGTTGCCCCAAGTCCAGCAATAAGCCCTAAAAAAGAGCCAAAGATAACTGAAATTCCAAAACCAAAAAATGCTCTGTAAAGCGTAATTTTTACATCTACTAAAACTTCTTCATCATGAAGCATTTCCCAAAGCGTTCCAAAAGTTTCAAGTGGACTAGGTAAAACCAACTCTCCATACACTTGATTCCCAGCATCCCAACATGCTAAAAATAGAAAGATTGAGGCAATTGCGCCCCAACCACTCCACAAATATGCAGGAAAATCTCTAAGTATTTTAAACATAAATTTCAAGACATATCCCTACAAAGCTATGTGATAACCAATAAATGCCAATAAATATGCAACTATAGAAGTAAATACAAAAAGGTACACAGCATACTTAGCTCCACCAGCTTCTCTTGCAAAAACAATAGTTGCTGCTAAACAAGGAAGATATGTCATCATAATAATAATAAAAGCAACCGCTGAAGCAAATGAGATATTATCATGCAATCTTTGTATTAATGAGTTATTTTCTTCATCAACATCTCCTCCAAGTGAGTATAAAACTCCTAAAGTAGAGACAACAACCTCTTTTGCTGCAAGTCCTGTTTGAAGAGCAACTCCCATTTTCCAATCCATGCCAAGTGGAGTAAAAACTGGCTCTATAAAGTGCCCAATTTGACCCAAATAACTCTGTTCAAGAAGTTTTTCATTAAGCTCATTCTCTAAATCTGTCTTTTTATCTTCACTAGCTTGTTCTATTTTTATCTCGTATGATTGGCTTAAATCATGATTGTGTGGATAGTTACTAGCAAACCAAACAAGCATAGAAGCCAAGGCTATAAAAGTACCAGCTTTTTTTAGATACATCATAGTTTTTGTTTTTACAGTGTGCCATATCAGTACAAATGAAGGCATTCTATATTTTGGCATTTCCATTACAAATGGCTCACTATCACCTCTAAAAGCTGTCATTTTTAATATTTTTGCAAAAATAAGACCTAAAATTGCTCCACCTATATAGATTGCAAAGAGTATATTCCCTGCATTTTGAGGATCAAAAAATGCCCCTATAAAAAGTACATATACAGGGAGCCTAGCACCACAACTCATAAAACCTATGATAAAAAGTGTGAGAAGTCTATCTCTATCGTTTTTCAAAATTCTTGCGCTCATATAAGCAGGAATTGAACAACCAAAACCAGTAATAAGCGGTATGAAACTCTGTCCATGTAACCCAAACTTATGAAACAAGCCGTCTAATAGGTACGCAACTCTACTCATATAACCAGTACTCTCAAGCAAGGCAATACCTATAAATAAAATCATTATATTTGGCACAAACAGTATAACAGCTCCAACACCGGCGATAAGTCCATCTACCACTAACGAGCGAAAATCATCATTGGCAATAAAACCACCAACACTATCTCCTAATGAACCAAAAAATGCATCTATATAATCCATAGGAATTGCACCTACTTCAAAAGTAAGTTGAAACAGTCCCCACATTAAAAACAAAAAAATTGGAATCCCTAAAATAGGGTGAATAAGTACATTATCTATTTTTTTGGTTAATGTGATACGGTTTTCATCTATTTTTTTCTCTTTAACAGTTTCTGTAATCACACCTTGATTGAAAGCCATAAACTCTTCAGCAAATATATCTATAAGCGCATCATTATCATGATGTTTTCTTATATGAGATATAGCATTTGATACAATCGGCTGAAGTGTAGTCCAGATAGGCTCATCGTGCATTGTTTTATAAATATCTTTATCTTCTGAAATAAGTCCAATAGCTATCTTTCTATAAGAGTGTTCATTTTTAAATTTGCATTCGTTTAAATGCTCAGTTATACTCAATATCTCTTCTTCAATAGGTTCTCCAAAGACTAATTTTGACTCTTTTTTTTCATAACTATAGGTTCTTACAATAGTTGCCAAAAGATGCTCTATGCCCTCTTTTGTTTTTGCAGAAACTTTTATACAATCTACGCCCAAAAGCTCACTCATGTAATTTGAATTTATCTCTATTCCCTCTTTTTTAGCTTCATCACTCATATTTAGAGCAATAACCATTTTTCTGTCTAAATTCAATAACTCTGATGTTAGCTGTAGGTTTCTCTCAAGATTTGTAGAATCTACTACGTTAAGTATCAAATCATAATCTTCATATCTTAAAAAGTTACTTGTGACTTTCTCTTCCATAGAGTAATCTGCCAACATATAAGTACCAGGAAGATCCACCATACTGATGTCAAAGTCTTTATATTGAAACTTTATCTCTTTTTTTTCAACTGTTACACCTGTGAAGTTTCCTACATGTAACTTAGCACCACCTATAGAGTTTGTAAGCATACTCTTGCCAACATTTGGTTGCCCTACTAAAGCTATTTTAATTGTTTTCACTTATGCTACCTCTATCATTTGAGCTTCTTGTTTTCTCAAAGCTATGTTCATTTTTCCAACTTGAATGTCGTAAGTTCCTTTTAAACTCGTATGAGCAAGATACTTGATTTTGACACCTTTTAAAATCCCAAATGAGATAAGTCTCTGTCTTAGCGCCCCTGAAGTATGTAGTTTTTTTACTAAATATGCCCCATTTAATTCACAATCGATTATAGTCTGCATCGTCTTCCTTTTTTCTTATTGATAATAATAATCATAATATACACAAAAATAACTTAAATACAAATAATATTCATTATCATTATCTTTATTTGCATGTAAAACACTTTTTATATACTATGATTTGAAATATTTCCTCTTTTGTTGTTGTAAATTGCAGATTATTTGATTTTTTAATGCATAAACATGAAGTACATATTTCAAACACAGGAGTCTCATCATCCTTAAAACAGTAATAAGATTTTTTTGAATCAGTTTGGATAACAGAAATTAAATCACACTGAACAAAGAGATTTAAATGCCTGTAGATACTGTTGATAGATATACTTTTAGGGTACACTTCTTCTGCCTTAGTACTTATGTCTTTTATACTAAAACATTTTTCTTTTTCATCTTTTAAAATTTTATAAATAATTTCTCGTGTTCGTGAAGTACTTAAATGCCTTCTTTTAACACACTTTTCTAGTCTTTTCAAAACAATTCCCTATGTATTATCCCTCCCATAAAATAGGAAGGATATATTTCTATTGGTTAAAATGGTCACTTAAAAACTTAGAAACTCCATCTGCTTTAACATTTTAGTTTCTTAATTTTTATAATAAAATCCACTGTCTGGCAGTTTATTACCTATGACTTTTGGATTCCCATTTTTTAATGTTTCATAAAAAAATTTTAAATCTTCTTTCGCACTAAAGGCATCTACATACTCTAGTCTTACATGTGAAATAGAATCTTCTAAACCTTTTTCTCCTAACATGTCTAAAGTTTTGACAGTAAGTTTTGCTGCTTCTTTTGGATGTGTTTTATACCATTTTAAAGATTTTTCATACTCCTCATTAAATCTTTTGATTAAATTCTCATTACCTTCAACTTTTCCTAAAAATGCCATACCAGCTTGTGGTATTTTTGCTTCAACTTTAAAAGTCTCGCCCCACTCTTCTTGTAAATCTGCACTTCTATATAAATCAGGTGCAATCAATTTAAGTGGAAAAGATTTTGTTTTCCTTAGCGCCATAGAGATGGCAGGTTCAGCCAAAAGAGCATGGTCAACCCTACGCATAATCAACATTTGCATGGCATCAATTGGAGAACCAAAATATCGTAACTTAAAATCTTTTTTCATGTCCATCCCTTGTGCTTTTACAATCTGCTCAAACACAATATCAGGCATATCTGCACGAAATGGCATAGCTATCTCTTTGCCTCTAAAATCTTTTAGAGTTTTAAGGTTTTTATCCCGCGTAATCATCCCTAAAATTCCCCAAACAGATACATTTA
>CAZBPU010000113.1:0-6416 GCA_964493845.1 uncultured Sulfurospirillum sp. | reverse complement strand
AAAAAAATTGTGCTAAACTTTTCGAGTAATTAAAAAATTTCTTAAGGAGAAAATATGAAATTAGCTAAACTTAGCTTGGCAGCTATTATGACAGTTGGTGCATTAAGCACTGCAAACGCAACAAATTTAGAGGATGCAATTAAAGGTGTAGATTTAAGTGGGTATGCACATTATAGATTCCATGACGCTTCAGGTGCTGAGGCATATAGTGAAATAGAATTAAGAGCTCAATTAACTGCTCCAGTTCAAGAAGATATTCAGTTTGTAACAAGATTTACTGCTGATTATAGTACACCAACAAATAGTACTTCAGGTTCAGCTGATCCACTAGTTGATAGATTATTCTTTAACTATACTGGTTTTGCAAATACAACAGTTACTCTAGGTAGAATGTATGCAGGTACTCCACTTGATGATACTGCAGCTCTTGGTCTTAAAGTTGTTAGTTCACCTGTAAAAGGTTTAACTCTTGCAGCAGCATACTTTACAGATAACTCAGCAGTTACAAATGCATTAAGTGCAGTAGCTGTTATCTATTCAAATGATATGTTCAATGGTAGAGTTTGGTATGTTAAAGCTGACTCAGAAAACAGTAGTGCAAACAATGGTGCTGATTTCTTATTTGGAGAAATTGGTGTAAATGCTGGTCCTGTAGCTATTAAAGCACAGTATGCTTCAGCTGATCCAGATGCTACTGGTGCTGCAACTGCAAACACAATCCGTGTACAAGCTTCTGGTAAAATGGACGCTTTTGGTCTAAGAGCTGGTTATATCACAAATGATAAAGATGCTGGTGATGTTACAATAGATGGTTCACCAGAAGGCGATAACGATTTAATCTATGGTGGTATCTATGGACTAGTTCAAATCAATGAAGCAGATGAGAGTGCATACTTCGGAGAAGTATCAGGTTCATTTGGTAAAGTTGGTGTAAAAGCTGGTTATGTAAGCTATGACAATGGCGAGTTTGATGATCAGTACTATGGACAAGTTAGTTACAAAATGACTAAGAAGTTCTCAACTTACGTAAGATATGGTTCTGCAGATCCAGTTGCAGCTGGCGCTGATGACAAGACTCTTGCAAGATTCCACGCTCAATATAACTTCTAATTAAATTTAGATTTATAAAAAAAGCCGAGATTTTTTAATCTTGGCTTTTTTTTTGTCTTTTATATCTCCCAAAGCCCTATATAAAGAAAATCTTGATATAATCTTCAATCAACAAATTGAAGGAAATCACATGTTCAAAACTCTACTCTCATTGCTATTTATTATAGTCACATTTACCTACGCTACTGAAGATTCATATGTCTTTGAAGCTAAAGGCGCATTTGCCAAAGAGTTAAAAGCTTTAGTTGAAAAGTACTCTAAAGAAGGTAAGATAGAAGCAAAAGTATATAAAAAAGATGATGGTATAATAAGTACTATATTGGGTGGTAGTACATCAAGCCAAGATGGAAAAGCATTATATATTAAAAAATGTGCATCTTGTCATGGACAAAAAGGTGAAGAGGGTGCAGGTGCAGGTAGTAGACTTCTAAAAGATATGACGGCTGATGAGATTGAAGATTCAATGAGTCAATATAAAAGAGATAACCATTTTGGTGGTTCAATGAAAACGCTAATGCATAATATATCAGTTGCATTAAGAGGTACTGATATAAAAGCTATAACTTCGTATATAAAAGGTACAGATAAGTCTGATACTAAAAACACTACTAAACAAAATGATGATGAATTAAAAAGTAGTTATTTACAATAATCAATAAAAAAGAGTAAAAGTTAAAAAGGGCTATTCCTTAGAATAAACTTTTGCTCTTTTATCAACTTGATTTATTTTTAAAAGAAATATAAATCTAATATCTTAAAATACAACAATAATTTCAAAATAAAATACCTTAAATTATATAAGACTTCTATATTTTTTACAGAAAATAGAATATGAGATAAAAACTATGCTAAATTTAAAGTAAAATTTAGTAATATAAGAGATTATAATAAAATCAAAAGGAGTATATATGAGAAAATTGGCTACATTGGCAACATCAGTTGCACTTTTAGCATCAGTTGCAGTTGCTAAAGAGATTAAGGTTGGGGCTGTTATGCCTATGAGTGGGGCACTTGCTGCTTATGGACAGACAACTTATGAGGGAATTAAGTTTGCACATAAACTTCAACCAACATTAAAAAATGGTGATACTATTAAGCTTGTTTTAGTAGATAACAAAGGTGATAAAGTTGAAACTGCAACAGCAACAACTAGACTTATAAGTTCAGATAAAGTTGTAGCTATATTAGGTGCTCTTACAAGTACAAATACAGCTCAAACTATAGCAATAGCAGATAAGAAAAAGATACCTGTTATAGCTTCAGTTGCTACAAATGATAAACTTACAATGAAGAGAAGTTTTGCAAATCGTGTTTGTTTTATGGACTCTTTTCAAGGTGCAGTTGTTGCAAACTATGCTATTAAAGATTTAGGTCTTAAAACTGCTGTAGTTATAGTAGATCAAGCTCAAGTTTACTCTTTAGGTCTTGCAAAAGCTTTTACAAAAGCTTTTACAAAAGGTGGTGGAAAGATTGTTAAAAAAATCAAAATAACTTCAGGTGATAAAGATTTTAAAGCAGTTGTTTCACAAATAAAATCAGCAAATCCAGATTTTATGTTTTTACCACTATATCACCCAGAAGCTTCTATGATTGCACGTCAGTCAAAGCAAATTGGACTTAATAAACCAATGTTTTCAGGAGATGGTGTTGCAAACCAAACTTTTATAGATCTTGGTGGAAAATCAGTTGAAGGTTACATGTTTACAGACTTTTTTGATTACTCTGCTCCTCCAACACAAAAATCAAAAGATTTTATTGCTTCATATGCTAAAGATACAGGTAAAAAAGAGTTAGCTTCATTTACCGCTCTTGGTGCTGATACATACTTTTTATTAGTAGATGCTATGAACAGATGTAGTGATCCTACTGATAGTATTTGTATAAATAAAGAGATAAAATCTACAAAAGGTTTTGAAGGTGTTTCAGGTGTTATCAATATAGATAAATCAGGAAATGCAACTCGTTCAGCAGTTATTAAGGTTGTTAAAAATGGAAAAGCTGTATATAAAACAACAGTAAATCCATAATAATTATTACCTATTTTCCCTTCTACATGTAGAAGGGAAAATCTTATACATGTGATAATCTACGTTATTATTTTTATGCGATTTTTTTAGGATGGGTATTATATGAATTTTTTAGAATTTATGCAACAGATGGTCAATGGCTTTAGCCTTGGTAGTATGTATGCATTGATAGCTATTGGTTACACGATGGTTTATGGAGTTTTAAGACTTATCAACTTCGCTCATGGCGATATTATGATGGTTGGTGCGTTTTTAGGTTATTTTGGTATGGCTATTTTAGAATTGCCTTTTGTTGCGGCTATTATTTTAGCTGTTGTTGGATCTGCTCTCTTAGGTATGTTGACAGATAAAGTGGCATATAGACCACTAAGAAGTGCACCAAAGATTTCTCTTTTAATTACAGCTATTGGTATTAGTTTCTTTTTAGAAAATATTTTTAATGTATTTTTTGGAGGGACACCTAGACCATTTCCTGTTCCTGAATATTTAGAACAAATTATAAATGTAGGTGGATTGATTTTCTCTGTTGCTTCATTGATGGTACCAATAGTAACTCTTGTTTTATTGGCATGTATTCTTTGGGTACTTTATAAAACTAAATATGGTATGGCGATTAGAGCTTTAGCTTTTGATGTAAATACAGTAAATCTTATGGGAATTGATGCAAATAAAATTATAATGTTAGTATTTGGTATGGGCTCAGCTCTTGCTGCTGTTGGAGGCATTTTTTGGGCTGTGAATTATCCTAGTGTTGAGCCAATGATGGGGGTTCTTATAGGTCTTAAAGCATTTGCTGCTGCTGTAGTTGGTGGTATTGGAAGTGTTGGTGGAGCTGTAATTGGTGGGTTTATTATAGGTTTTACAGAGGTTGTAGTTGTAGCATTTTTACCAGAATATGGTGGATATAAAGATGCATTTGCTTTTGTCCTTTTGATTCTTGTATTACTTTTTAAACCATCAGGAATACTTGGTATAAATTTCGATAAGAGTAGGTTTTAATTATGAGTATTGTTATAAAAAAAGATCAATGGATTAATTTAGCTATTATATCTTCAACACTTTGGTTTATGTGGTTTGCAAGTACTCATTTTGATGAATATACAGTTAGAATTTTAAATAATATAGCAATTTTTACAATCCTTGCAGTAAGTTATAACCTTATAAATGGTGTTACTGGACAGTTTTCTTTAGAGCCAAATGGTTTTGTGGCAATTGGTGCTTATGTTACTGCACTTTTGCTTTTGGATGGTGATGCAAAATCGTATCAGTTTGATATAGAAGATCCTTATCCTTGGGTTTTAGCTCTTCATGCTAATTTTGTTTGGGCACTATTTTTTGCAGGACTGTTTTCTGCTTTACTTGCATTGACACTCTCTTTTCCAGTGTTTCGAGTTAGAGGTGATTATCTTGCTATTGTAACACTTGGTTTTGGTTTTATTATTCGTATTTTAGCTATCAATAACCCAGAAATTACCAATGGTTCTTTGGGATTAAATGATATACCAGAATTTTCCAATCTCTATTGGACAGGAGGCATTGCCATGCTTGCTGTTTGGGCAATACTTAACATAGTAAATTCAAAATTTGGACGTGCTATGAAAGCTGTTCGAGATGATGAAGATGCAGCGATTGCTATGGGGGTAAATACTTTTAAGATAAAAACTTTTGCATTTTGTACAAGTGCATTTCTTGAAGGTGTTGGTGGAGGATTACTCGCAGCACTTCTTACTAGTATATCACCAGACTTATTTACATTTTTCTTTACATTTCAACTGCTCATTATCATAGTTCTTGGTGGACTTGGAAGTACTACCGGTGCAGTTATAGGAACTGTTCTTGTAATTGGTGGTGCAGAATGGATGAGATTTTTAGATGAACCTATGAATTTTGGATTTTTTGAAACTTCAGCTATGCCTGGTATGAGAATGGTTGTATTCTCTCTAATATTGATTTTCGTAATGCTATTTGCTAGAGAAGGGATAATGGGTAAACGTGAACTGAAAGACCTTTTTAGAAAGGGTAGAAAATGATACTTGAACTAAAAGGTGTAACTAAAAATTTTGGTGGAGTTGTTGCGATAAATGATACAACATTTACTGTAAATACAAAAGAAATATATGGACTTATAGGACCAAATGGTGCTGGTAAAACTACTATGTTTAATATTATAACAGGTAATTATGAAGCAACAAGTGGAGATGTCGTTTTTAGAAATGAGGTATTAAATGGACTTAAGCCTCACGCTATTGTTAGACGTGGGATAGCAAGAACATTTCAAAATATTCGTCTTTTTAATAGTATGAGTGTTATGGATAATGTTTTAATTGGTTTTGATTTTCAAGCAAAATATACATATTTTGAATCAATTTTAAGATTTCCTCGCTTTTTTGGTGAAGAGAAACGTATACGTAAACGTGCGATGGAGATACTAGAGTATTTTGGTATTGCTGAATTTGCAGAGCATAAAGCAACTGATCTTAGTTATGGACAGCAAAGAAAAGTGGAAATAGCAAGAGCAATTGCCACAAATCCAGCAATGCTTCTTCTTGATGAACCAGCTGCAGGTATGAACCCAGCTGAAACAAAAGAGTTAGCCAACCTTATAAAAAGTGCTAGAGAAGATTTTGATTTAACAGTTTTATTAATTGAACACGATATGCAGTTTGTAAACCAACTTTGTGATAAAGTTTTGGTTTTGGATTATGGTAAGACTATATTTGAAGGAAAGCCTGCAGATGCTATTAAAGATAAAGAAGTTGTAGCCGCTTATTTAGGAGATTTCAATCATGATTAATGTTAAAGATCTACATGTTTATTACGGATTAATTGAGGCTGTAAAAGGTATAGATTTCAATGTAGATGAGGGGCAAATAGTATCTCTTATTGGCTCAAATGGCGCTGGAAAAACTTCAACATTGGAAGCATTATTAAATAGTGTAAAAAAGAGTGGAGAGATTATATTTACAGGATTTGATACAGTAAATCATAAAACACATACATTGGTTCAACGTGGATTGTCTCTAGTTCCTGAAGGAAGAAGAGTTTTTATCAATCTCACAGTTGAAGACAACCTTCGTATGGGGGCATTTAACAATGATGAAAATTATGAACGTTTAAAAGATGTTATGTATGATCTTTTTCCTCGTATTAAGGAGAAAAGACTTCAGATGGCAGGAACTTTAAGTGGTGGTGAGCAACAAATGCTTGCAATCAGTCGCGCACTTATGAGTGAGCCAAAACTACTTATGCTTGATGAGCCTAGTCTTGGACTCGCTCCAA
>CAZBPU010000112.1:0-6419 GCA_964493845.1 uncultured Sulfurospirillum sp. | reverse complement strand
TAGACCTTTTTGATGATTTTTATGATAATAATGACCCTATCTCTGCAAAAGGTCTTTGCCAACCAGTAGATACACGCTTTTTAATCCAAAATCCACCTTGTGATTATCTCAATGAAGATGAAATGGATGCTAATTCAAATCTTCCTTTTACTCGTGAGCTACACCCATACTATGCAAAAGAGGGAAAAGTGAAATGTTTGGAGACTATTAAATTTTCTATTATGACACACCACGGATGTTGGGGAGAGTGTAATTTTTGTGCTATTGGAGTGCATCAAGGACGAACTATTAGAACTCGTTCAGAGACAAATATTTTAAAAGAGGCAAAAGATTTTAATCAGTATAAAGATTATAAAGGGATTATCTCTGATGTAGGTGGTCCAACAGCTAATATGTATGGGTATGAGTGTGATAAAAAACTTAAAAAAGGTACTTGTGATACTATCAAATGTGTAGATGCAAATAGATTGTGTAAAACTATGCATGTGGATCATAGTCGAAATATTAATTTATTACGTCAAGTACGACAAGTTGAAGGTGTAAGAAAAGCATTTGTAGCAAGTGGTATCCGTTATGATTTGATAACAGCAGATAAAAAGCATGGATATAGTTATCTTAAAGAGATGGTTGATAATCATATTTCTGGACAGATGAAAGTAGCACCTGAACATACTCAACAACATGTATTAGAGTTGATGGGAAAACCTGGGAAACAGACACTTGTAGATTTTAAAAAGATGTATGATAAACTTAATAAAGAGTCAGGAAAAAAACAGTTTTTAACATACTATCTTATCGCAGCTCACCCTGGATGTGAAGAGAAAGATATGCATGAGTTAAAGCGTTTTACAACAGATGAATTAAAAATGAATCCAGAACAAGCACAAGTGTTTACTCCAACTCCTTCAACGTATTCAGCAGTGATGTATTATACAGAGTTAGACCCTAAAACACGTAAAAAGATATTTGTAGAAAAAGATACTAAACGTAAAGAGAAACAGAAGCAGATAGTTGTAAAGAAAGATGGGTTTAGTAGTGGGTTTGCTTCGTGATAAAAATAATTTTAAAATAGGAAAAAAAATGAAAAAAACATTAATAATAGGCGCAGGTGGAGTAGGTCGAGTAGTTGTATATAAATGTGTACAAAATGCAGATGTATTTGGAAAGATTATTTTAGCAAGTAGAAGAATAGAGAGTTGTCAAACTATCAAAAATGAACTTCCTAATGCAGATATAGATATTGTGGCAGTTGATGCAGATATTACAGAGGATTTGATAACACTTATAGAAGAGGTAGATGCTGATATAGTTATAAATGTAGCACTTCCTTATCAAGATTTAACAATTATGGATGCTTGTATAGCGACTTCAACAGCATACTTAGATACAGCCAACTATGAACATCCTGATATTGCTAAGTTTGAATATAAACTTCAATGGGAACGAGATGAAGCATTTAAAAAAGCTAATATAATGGGTCTTCTTGGAAGTGGTTTTGACCCAGGGGTTACAAATGTATTTTGTGCTTATGCTCAAAAACACTATTTTGATGAGATTCATACTATTGATATTATGGATTGTAATGCAGGTGACCACGGATACGCATTTGCGACAAACTTTAATCCTGAGATAAATCTTCGTGAAGTTTCGGCTAATGGTCGTTATTGGGAAGAGGGTAAGTGGATAGAGACTCAACCTATGGAGATTAAAAAAGTATGGGATTATCCTGAAGTTGGGGAGAAAGATAGCTATCTTTTATATCATGAAGAGATGGAGTCTTTGGTTAAACATATTAAAGGTTTGAAGCGTATAAGATTTTTTATGACATTTGGAGAGAGTTATCTAACGCATATGAAATGTTTAGAAAATGTGGGAATGTTAGGTATAAAAGAGATAGAACATAAGGGACAAAAAATAGTGCCTATGGAGTTCTTAAAAACATTACTTCCAGACCCTGCAAGTTTAGGACCTCGTACAAAAGGGAAAACAAATATCGGTATTATTGCTGAGGGTATCAAAGATGGCATTAAAAAGAAAATATATATCTATCAAGTAAGTGACCACGAAAAATGTTTTGCTGAGGTAAATTCTCAAGCAGTTTCATATACAACAGGAGTTCCAGCGATGATAGGGGCTAAATTGATGTTAGAGGGAAAATGGAATGCTCAAGGTGTATATAATATGGAACAGTTTGATCCCGATATTTTTATGGAAGAGTTAAATAAGCAGGGGTTGCCTTGGCAGGTTAAAGAGTTGGATATAGAGGCTATAAGTTTATAACCCCTCCATCAAAACATCCCAAAGTCTATCAACCTCTATATCATTCAAAAATAGGGTTGATTGCTTTGTAAAAAGTTCATTGAGTGCATCTGCATTGATAGCTAATGTTTTTGTACATTGATAATGTGTAGGTAGGTATGCACGTATAAGTGAGATATTACCTTTAATATTTTCAGAACATAAAAAACATCTATGTTCAGAGTGTAAACGCCCCTCATATTTTAAAAGTTTTACATACGATTCTATCGCTACTCTTTTAGGATTTTGTTGTGACCATTCTATTGAAGCATTATCAATTAAATCAAAATAGAAATTACCAATATTTTCAGAATCTCTAAGATGTTTAAAAAAAAGCCCTAAAAAGTCTTGCCAAGTTTTGAGAAGATGATGATTGTTAATCCACGGAAAACCTATATGGATAACATCTTTTAATCTTGAAATAGTAGATTTGGCAGAAGATTCTGTTTCATAATCGAGTTTAAACCCTAAATTTATAGTTCCATGCCTTGCTCCATAAAACCTATAAAGGGTTTCTAAGTTGTTGTTTGATATTATTGTGACTATCAAATCTTCATCTTTTACTCTGTTTAAATTGATGATGTAACCTTGCATTAAACTGCTTCCTATATACACAAAAGTTAAATTTATTTAATAAATCTTCTTCTAATTATACTTTTTTAAACCTTTAAATAGTACAATATGGTACTTTATCTCTAAATATACTAAGTTACTTTAAAAAGAGATTAAATAGGAGTAGAAATGGTTGAACATCATGATTTATTAAGATCGTTTAAGGATAACTGTGGTTTTGGTCTTGTTGCAAATATCAAGAACAAAGCATCTCACAAAGTTTTAGATGATGCAGTAACTGCATTGGAAAGAATGATGCACCGTGGTGCAGTAGCAGCAGATGGTAAAACTGGTGATGGTAGTGGACTTTTATTATCTATGCCAACAGAGTATTTAACATTAGAAGCTGAAAAAAATGGGATCGAACTTCCTTCACAATTTGCAGTAGCTTCTGTTTTTACTAAAAATAGAGATCACCTTAAAACATTAGAAACTTTCTGTTCAAATAATGACCTAAAAGTTGTTTTAACTCGTGATGTACCTATTGATAGAAATGTTCTTGGTGATCAAGCTATCGTATCTTTACCAAATATAGTGCAAATGTTTATCACACCAAACTCTATTATGGCTACAAATAGATTTGATGCACTTTTATATCTTTCTCGTAAAGAGTGTGAACATGCTTTAATAGAGGATAGAGATTTTTATATATCTTCTATGAGTTCTACGGTTCTTTCATATAAAGGGCTAGTTATGCCTACACATATTAAAGATTTCTATAAAGATTTTCAAGATCCAAAATTTAAAATCTCTTTCTCACTTTTCCATCAAAGATTTTCAACAAATACACTTCCAGAGTGGAGATTAGCACAACCTTTTAGAGCAGTAGCTCATAATGGAGAGATTAACTCTGTTGAGGGTAATCGTATAAATGTAGAGATTAAATCTGAGTCTATTAAATCAGAAGTATTTAGTGATGAAGAGATAGCAAGAATTTTACCAATTTTACAACTAGATTCTTCAGATAGTGCATCTGCAGATAACTTCTTTGAATTTTTAATTGTAAATGGTATGGATTTCTTTAAAGCTGCGCGTGCAGTTATCCCTTCAGCATGGCAAAATGCTCCACATATGGACCCAGAGCTTCGTGCTTTTTATGAGTATCATTCAACTGTATTTGAAGCATGGGATGGTCCAGCTGCATTTTCAGTAACTGATGGTCGTTATATAGGGTGTGTTCTTGATAGAAATGGTCTTCGTCCATCTAAATATATCGTAACAAATGATGATAATCTACTTATCGCTTCTGAGTATGGTGTTGTAGATATTGCAGAGGAAGATATTAAAGAGAGAGGTCGTCTTCAGTCGGGTGAGATGATAGGACTTGACCTTAAATTTGGTAAATTATTAAGAAGTAATGAGATAGATAACTATCTTAAAAGTTCAAACCCATATATGAAATGGTTAAATGAACATATGATTTATCTTCAAGAGCATGTTGAAGATCCATATTTAGCAAAAGGTGAATTTGATAATGATGAGTTAGTAAAAAGACAAAAATTCTTTAATATTACTCAAGAGATTGTAGAACAAGTTATTGAACCGATGTTAATAGATGGTAAAGAAGCTGTTGGCTCAATGGGTGATGATACTCCATTAGCGGCATTTTCAAATAAGCAAAGAAACTTCACTGATTATTTTAAACAAAAATTTGCTCAAGTTACAAATCCACCGATAGACCCAATTCGTGAAAAAGTGGTAATGAGTTTAAATACAGGTTTTGGAGAGGTTCATAATATTCTTGATGAAATCCCAACTCATGCACAACGTTTAAAATCAATCTCTCCAATTATTACAAGAGAAAAACTAGATGTATTAAAATCATTTGGTGACAAAAAATCTCCACGTTATCAATCAAACTATCATAACAGTACATTTTCAACTGCTTATACTGATAATTTAGAAAAAACATTAACTTTATTAGTAGAAGAAGTAGTAAGAAGTGTTAAAGAAAATGATACAAGAATTGTAATTTTAAATGATTATGAGTTTAGTGCTGAAAATAAAATAATCCCAATGGCTATGGTTGTTGGACGTGTAAATTTTGCACTATTAAAAGCAAAAATTCGTCATCTTGTTTCTATTATCGCCGTAACGGGAGAGGTTGTTGATTCTCATAGTGCATCTGTACTTATCGGTTATGGTGCAAGTGCTATCTATCCAAATCTTCTTTTCTCAACAGCTATCGAGATAGTAGAGCGTTCAAAGGTTATCAATATTGAGTGTTCAGAAGCTCTTAAATCTGTTCATGGTGCTTTAAATGCTGGTCTTTTAAAGATTATGTCAAAAATGGGTATCGCTACAATAGCTTCATATAGAAATGCTGGTCTTTTTGATGTTCTTGGTTTAAGTAAAGAGATGGTTGAAGATTGTTTTGAAAGCTCACATTCTGCTATTAATGGTCTTGACTATGCTGATATTGATGAAAGAGTAAGTAAATATCATAAAGAAGCATTTCAAAAGAACGGTTTTAATAAAATTTTCCCACTGAATATTGGTGGATATTATAAATTTTATACTGGACAAGAGCATCACGATTTTGGTCCTGCTGTTATCCATGCTATTCATAAAATGGCTGAAACTGGAAAAACAGAAGATTATAATAGATTAAGAGATTTAGTAAATAAGCGTGGTTTTAAATTTATTCGTGATTTCTTTGAGCTTAAATCAGATAGAAAATCTATCTCTATTGATGAAGTTGAATCAAAAGAGAAAATCTTTAAACGTTTCGCATCTGCGGCAATGAGTCTTGGTTCTATATCTCCAGAAGCACACGAAACTATCGCTATCGCTATGAATAGACTTGGCGCTCAGTCAAACTCTGGAGAGGGTGGAGAGGATAAAGCTCGTTTTGGAACTGAAAGAGTTTCTAAAATCAAACAAGTTGCATCGGGTCGTTTTGGTGTTACTCCAGCGTATCTACGTTCAGCTGAAGAGATTCAGATTAAAGTTGCACAAGGTGCAAAACCAGGTGAGGGTGGACAGCTTCCTGGTCATAAAGTTACTCCATTAATCGGAAAACTTCGTCATACGGTACCAGGTGTTACACTTATCTCACCACCACCACATCACGATATTTACTCTATTGAAGATTTGTCACAACTTATCTTTGATATTAAGCAAGTAAATCCTAAAGCAAGAGTTGCTGTTAAATTAGTTTCTACTATCGGTGTTGGGACTATCGCTGCTGGTGTTGCTAAAGCGTATGCAGATAAAATTATTATCTCTGGTGGAGATGGTGGTACAGGTGCTGCTCCTTTGACATCTATTAAGTTTGCTGGTAATCCTTGGGAGATTGGTCTTTCTGAAGCTCATAATGCTCTTAAAGCAAATAACCTTCGTAGTCTTGTTGAACTTCAAGCAGATGGTGGTTTAAAATCTGGTCTTGATGTAGTTAAAGCTGCTTTACTTGGTGCTGAATCTTATGCCTTTGGTACAGGTGTTCTTACAATTGTTGGTTGTAAAATGCTTCGTATCTGTCATGTAAATAAATGTTCAGTAGGTATCGC
>CAZBPU010000111.1:0-6444 GCA_964493845.1 uncultured Sulfurospirillum sp. | reverse complement strand
ATAGATATCTATAATGCACATTGTACACATATGGGATGTATTATAAATTTTGATGGAAATACAAAAAAGTTTAATTGTCCTTGTCATAAAAGTAGATTTGATATAGATGGTACAAGGTTAAGAGGACCAGCTAAGAGAGATTTAGATAGAATAAGCTTTAAAATCAAAAATAAAACTTTACATGTAGGGTGATTAGGAACTTAATGTGTCAAGATATATAGCTTGGATAACACAGGCTCTTTTTATTATAAGTCTTTCAAGTGGGCTTATTATAGTATTTGCTTACTATCCGTCATTGGCATATGATAGTGTACAGAAGATTGAGTATATTATCCCATTTGGAGCATTTTTCAGACAACTTCACTATTTTAGTTCTGAAGCACTAGTGGTTAGTTTACTTTTACATGTAGTTATAGAAGTTAGTAAAAAAGAGATTAAAATAACTTTTAACTCTTGGATATTCTCCATTTTGGCACTTTTAGTAGCTCTTTTTTTAATGTTTACAGGTTTTGTTTTAAAAGCAGACCAAAGTGCAAATGCTGCAGCTCAAGTTGCATTTTCTCTTATAAAAGATACACCTATTTTAGATAATTTTTTATCCCTTTTTCAAGATAATACAGTTTTTTATTGGAAGTTTTTTATTTGGCATATCATATTTTTGCCTATTTTAATTATATATGCTGTTTTTAAACATACAAAGAGGTTAAGAGTAGATATTAGTTACTTTACAGTAGCCTTAGGTATTAGTTTACTTCTATCTTTTTTACTTAAAATGCCAAGAGATATAGCTTTGGAAGAGAAAGTTTTACATGTAAAAGGCCCTTGGTTTTTTTGGGGTGCGGAAAACTTGCTACAGTTTGGATTAAATGCACTTAGTGTAAATATGATTCTTCTTTTACCTTTTGCTTTTTTGATATTTTTTTACAGGAAACAAAATCAAAAAATATTAAAAGCTTTATTACTACTTTGGGTCATAGTGTATGCGTATTTTTCAATATAGTATTTTTATATCTCTTATAGTTATAGCTATCTCTTTATATACTAACATAGAAAAACCAATAGTAAAACCATCACAACCAGACCAATGTATGAGCTGTCACCAGGAGACTACAAACGTAGATAAAGCACATCCAAATGAGATATTTGGCTGTTTTAAATGTCATGGTGGAAATAAGTTTGCAACAAATAAAGAGGATGCTCATAAAGGAGTTGTTTTAAATCCATCAAGATTAGAATATGCCAATAGATTTTGTGGAGAGTGTCATAGTGATGTAGTAAAAAGAGTTAGTACCTCTATGATGCAGTCACAAAATGGAATATTAAATGTTCTTAAATTTCAATGGGGAGAATTATCATCTCCTATTGGTTACAAAGGGATTGATGAGCTTCAAAAAGAGAATAACAGTACAATCTCTTTAGCAGAAAACCACTTTAGAAAAGCGTGTGCAAGTTGTCACATAAATCAAAAAGAAGAAGTTTTTGATGACCAACATTATGCTAGAGGTGGAGGATGTGTTGATTGTCATAGAGTTAGTAAAGGATTTAAAGACGGGAAAAAATATATTCATGCAAAATTGACAACAAAGATACCATCAAAAAACTGCTTAAAGTGTCATAATCGTTCAAATCGTATAGGTCTTTCATATTTTGGTCAATTTGAGAGTGAAGGGTACGGTACTCCTTATAAAAAAGGTGAATTTACACACAGATTAGATGGAGGACGTTTTTTTTATGAACTCCCAGCTGATATACATCATACAAAAGCAGGGCTTGATTGTATAGATTGTCATACTGAAAAAGGTGTTATGGGAGATGGTAAAAAGCATCATCACATGGAAGAAGCAGAAGATATAAAGTGTAAAGATTGTCATAAGGCAGAGTTTAAAAAGGCTAATTCTTTAGCAGTAACCTTGAGTGATTTGAATGAAAATATGCCTGAGCCAAATTTGATAGCTTTTACAAAAAGGAAAAATTCTCCTATTTATAATCTACAAAAAAATAAAGATAGTGAAAAGTTTTATCGTAAAAGAGATGGAAAATCATTTGAGATGACAAAGATGAGTGATAAACCATATCATACGCAAGATATACATAAAAGATTAGATTGTAGTAGTTGTCATAGCTCTTGGATGCCTAGCTGTTATGGTTGTCATGAAGTTTATTTTGAAAATGGAAAACAGTTTGATTGGGTAGATAAAAAAATGACAAAAGGTTCTTGGCAAGAGTTTAGAAGTTTTTTAAGATTTGAAAAACCATCTTTAGGCATAGGGTACAATAAAAAGATAATGCCATTTGCTCCTGGTTGTCAAGTTATAGGAACTCTTTTTAAAGATAAAAAAATAGAGCAATTTCACTCCATGGCGATGGCTGGATGGGACCCTCATACTACTCAAAAAGAGGTAAGAGGGTGTGTAGATTGTCACTTTAGTCCTGAAGCTCTTGGTCTTGGTAGAGGCAATTTAGATATCAAAGATAAAAACATAACTTTTGAGCCTTTTTATAACTCTTTAAAAAGTGGTATGCCTTTTAGTTATCCTATAGATGGTTTTGTCTCGGCTGAAGGAAAACAGTTTCAATCTACTTCAAGAAAAGAGGCTAGAAGTTTTAATAAAAATGAGTTAACAAAGATAGTGGAAGCTTATAAATGTATACTTTGTCATGATAAATATGAAGATAAAATATATATAGATTTTGAAAAATCAAAAAATCTTTTCAGTAAAGGAATGACTAAATGTTTAGACTGATGATACTTTTTGTGGTATTGCTTAACTTTGTGTATGCTCAAGAGTGTGCAGAGTGCCATAAGAAAGAGAGTCAAAAGTGTCAAAAATCTATACATTATACTTTAAAAAATGCTATCAATATGACCAGAGTTGCTTGGGGAGTTAAAGATAGTAATGTAACTTTACAGACTATACCACAGCCAAAAACAGTGATAAAAAAACCAGCTGATTTAGTAGATGATTTTTTAAGAAGAAAGTGTTTGAAATGCCATCTTGGTGTTAAAAATAGTGGTGAGAAAGGAATGAAAAGAAAAAAAGGTTGTTTAGCTTGCCACACAAAACATAATAAAAAAGGAAAATGCCAATCTAAAAAAATATCTATGAACAAGTGTTTGAGTTGTCATAATAAAGAGTTTATTGGAACTGATTATAAAGGTCTTTTTCCAAAAGATTATCACCACTCTTTTCGTGCTCCTTTACAAAAAAATGGAAAATATCCATCTCAAAAATATGGTATAGACTATCATTTTTTAAATCAAGATATACATTATAAAAAAGGTATGAGTTGTGTTGATTGTCATAACAATAAAGATGGTAAAAACTGGGAAAAAGGTGCTTCATGTAAAGAGTGTCATAAAAACTTAAGCGGTAAAAATCATAAAGGATACCATGAGAGTATCTCTTGTTCTGCTTGTCATAGTTCTTGGAATATGAGCAGTTATGAACTTTCTGTTTTTAGAGATGATACAGCTGATTATGATAAATGGAAAAAACTAAAGTTACAAGAAGATGGGTATTTGACAAAATTTTTGACTAAAGCTCTTAAAAGTAAAAGGAAGATAAAACCAGTTATGCCTGATTGGATTGATATGAAACTAAAAAAAGGTATTTGGTATAGTGGCTGGAGATATAGAAGATGGGAAGACTTTACTTTAGGAAATGATTTAGATGGGAATATAAAAATTTTACGACCTATATTTCAATATAGAGTTAGTTATAGAGATGAAAATGGAACTATGATTTTAGATGATGTATCTAGTGATGATAATAAAAGCTTAGAAGTGTGGAGCCCATATAGCCCTCATACTATAACAAAAAAAGCAAAATCTTGTGAGCGGTGCCATGAAAATAAGCTGTTATTTAAAAGTTATAAAAAAGAAAATAAAATCTATAATTTGAAAATACCAAAAAATATTGTAAATGGTACTATGTTAAATAAAGAGCAATTAAATAGACTTAAATCAAAAAAATATAAAAAAGAGAGATTTAAAATACTTATAGATTAAACTATAATGCCACTAGCTAATAGAAGTGATATAATTGTTAAAAAATTAATTTTTATTCTATTTTTAATTTGCATTTATTGTTGTACACTATTTTTATGATTTTTGTGATAAAATTTACATAAAGGAGTTATCTTGGAATATCTTATCATCCTTATAATGCTTGGTTTTTTGTATCTTATATTAAAACCAAAACCAAAAGTTGCATCAAAAAGTAAAATTCAAAAACAAGATGAAATTTTTGAAGAGTATAAGCGTATTATGGATAAAGAATTATCAAGATTTGTAGATGATAAGCCTCTTTTAAAGCAGAGGAAAACAGCACTTTTAAAAAGATTTGCAAATGAGCTTAATAGAAATCTATTTTTTGATGTAGATGAGATAAGAGAGTTAATAAATAAACTAATAAAATATGAGATAAAAGAGTAATATGGTAAATAGAAAAAATTTAAAAATTTTTTGTGATGGAGCATGTTCAGGCAATCCTGGTGAATCGGGAAGTGGACTTGCTTTATATGAAGGAAAAGAGTTTCCAACTCTAATATATGGAGAGTATGTAAAAGAGGGAACAAATAATACAGCAGAGTTAAACGCACTCTTTAAAGCACTTGAAATAAGTGCTAAGATAAATTGTCAGAGTAAAATCGAAATATGTTCGGATTCTAAATATAGCATTGAGTGTATTACAAACTGGGCATATGGCTGGAAATCTAAAGGTTGGAAAAAGAAAGGTGGAGAGATTAAAAATCTTGAAATAATAAAAAAATCACATACTCTTTATGAAGAGCTAAAAGAGAAGATTGTGATAACTCATGTAAAAGGGCATGCTGGAATAGAAGGCAATGAACTTGCTGACCGTATGGCTGTATATGCTATTATTGAGAAAAATAAAGAGTATAAAAAATACTCTTTTAAAAGTATTGATGAAGTTTTAGATTTAAAAAGAGGATAAGTTGTTGAGCTTACTTAATAGTAGTATTTTTATACTATACTTTAATCTCTTTTAGCCAAAGCTTTTCAATTTTTTCTCTAGCCCATGGTGTTTTTCTAAGAAATTTTAGGGTAGATTTTATGGATGGATTAGAAGCAAAACAGTTCATTTTCATACGTCTGTCAAGCTCTTCCCAGCCAAAGTGTTTTTCTAAGTCTTCTATTATTTGCTGCAGTTTTATACCATGCATAGGGTTGTTTGTATTTTCATTCATAGCTAGTATTATACTCTTTTAGTGCTTTTTTTAACCTTTGTATTCCTGTTTGTATCTCTTCACATGTAGGATTAGTAAAGTTTAATCTTGCATAAGATGTTGGTATATGATCTTTAAAAAACACACTTCCTGGCACATAAGCAACCCCCTCTTTTATAGCAAGATTAAAAAGCTCCATGCTATCTATGCGTTTATCAAATTTAATCCAGAAAAACATACCACCTTTTGGTATTTCAAACTCTATTGCTGTACCAAACTCTTTTTTAAGAGCTGTTGCCATAGTATCTCGTTTTAATTGATAGTTTTTTATTAGGGTATTTACATGTAGAGTTAAATTTCCATCTTTTATCATATTGGTAACAATATACTGAAAAAATTTAGGACTCTGTAAGTCACTGTTTTCTTTCATACTTTGAAATACTTTCAAAAACTTTTCATTGGCTCTCATCCAACCAAGTCTAAAATCTGGTACTAAAGTTTTTGAAAAAGTACCAAGGCTTACAGATAAGTCAGGTAGTAACTCTTCAAATCCTAGATTACTACATTTTTCGTATTGTAGTGCATTATATGGGCTATCTTCTATGATGACAACATTATATTTTTTAGCCAACCTAGCTACTTCTTTTTTGCATTTATCTTCCCAACTCCAACCAGTTGGGTTTTGAAAAGTAGGAATTGCATAAAAAAACTTTGGTTTTTTGCTTTTAAAAAGTTCTTCAAGTTCTTTGGTATCTACACCTTTAGATGAGAGAGAAACTTCTACTATATTTGCATCATAAAGAGCAAAAAGGTTAAGTGCAGCTAGATAGCTAGGAGCCTCAACTATAATAGTATCTCCTTTATCTATAAAAGCTTTGCAAAGGATATCCAAGCCTTGTTGAGAGCCGGTTGTAATCAATATCTGTTCTTTTTTTGAGTTTGTATAACTATTTGCTAATTCATATCTAAGTTCAATAGTCCCTTGTGCTTGACTGTATTGGTACATAGTTCTTGGAAGATTGTTAAGAGAGTAATTCATCTCTTTTTTTATTAGTTCATGAGGGAAAAGTGTCTCATCAGGAAGTCCACCTGCTAGTGAGATAATATTTTTGGCACTTATAACATCTAGAATTTTTCTTGTAAATGATCTAGGAGCATTTTGTACACGTTTTGCAAATCTTTGCATATTTTATCCTTTGCATGATTTTATCTATATATAAATAATTTATCTATACAAAAAATTGCTATTTATTT
>CAZBPU010000110.1:4295-6509 GCA_964493845.1 uncultured Sulfurospirillum sp. | reverse complement strand
GTAGCCTCAACAAATCCATCTACACTACCACAATCAAATCTTCTACCTTTAAACTTATATGCTATTACCTTACCCTGTTTCGCCATCTCTAGAAGAGCATCTGTTATCTGTATCTCTCCACCCTTACCAGCTTTTGTATTTTCAATAATATCAAATATATCAGGAGTCAAAATATAGCGTCCAATGATAGCTAGATTGCTTGGAGCATCTTTTGGGTTTGGTTTTTCTACCATTGTTTCCACTCTATATGTATCACTACTTTCATCTACTAAATGCCCTGCAATAACTCCATACTTACTTGTATCTTCTTTTGGTACCTCTTCTATAGCAACTACACAACAACCATACTTTTCATATACTTTTATCATCTGAGTGAGTACACTCTCATCTTTACTATCACACAAATCATCTGCTAGTATCACAGCAAATGGCTCATCTCCTATAAGAGACTTACCTGTTAGTATAGCGTGACCTAAACCTTTCATCTCTACTTGCCTTGTGTAGGTAAAAGTACATCTGTTTATCAATTCTCTTATCTCATTTAAATAGTGCTCTTTTGAACTTCCTTTTATCTGATGTTCTAATTCATAACTTATATCAAAATGATCTTCTATAGAGCGTTTACCTCGCCCTGTCACTATCGCCATAGTATCGCAACCAGACTCTAACGCCTCTTCAACACCGTATTGTATAAGTGGTTTAGTCATGATTGGAAGCATCTCTTTTGGCATTGCTTTAGTTGCTGGCAAAAAGCGTGTGCCATACCCTGCCGCTGGAAATAGACACTTTTTTACTGACTTCATAATAATCCTCTATTATTTAATTTCTTTTTTAGTATTACTTTACTCTGCTCAACTCCAGGTTGCCCATAAGCATCAACTCCTATTAGCTTTGCAACTAAAGAAGTCAAAAGTTCATAGTAAAATATAAATTTACCAAGATTTTCTTCATCTATGCACTCTAATTCTATAGTATCAACTGGAATATCCCCTTTGTCTACTAAAGACTCTATAATAGAATCTGCTTGAAGATTTATGAGTGAATTAAAAGAGAGCTTATTTATAGTATCCATACACTCTAGCTCTTTTAGATTTATCTGCGGTATACGTATATCGTAGTTGAAGTTTCTTATTTTAAGTACTGTTACACTTTTGTCTCTCAAACCATCAACTATAAGTTGTAAAAATGAGTGTTGGTCTTTTGGACCTATGATTCCTACTGGAGTAAGTCCTACATTAAAACTGCTATTTAACTGTTTTTTACCTAAACTCTCGCCCCAAAGTTGAACATACCACTCTGTAAAATACTTAAAACTCTCAGAGTAGACAAAAAGAGTATTTATATTGTACTTCATAGAGTTTTTTGCATAGTAAGTTGCTTTTTGCAAAAGGATATCTTTTATATATCCATTTTCAAAAAAACTCTTTTTTATCTGATTTGCACCAGCTAAAAGTGCTTTTATATCTACTTCTATAAGCGAAAGTGGAGCAAGACCTACTGCACTTAAAACTGAAAATCTTCCTCCAACATTTTTGGGTATATATAAACAAAAAGATTTTTTTGATTTTGCATGAGTTTCGAGTAGACTTCCTTTATCTGTTACATAAGTAAATCTATAATCTTCATCTATACTGTTTTCATTTAAAAGTCCTAAAATATACTTATATAATGCTGTTGTTTCTATCGTAGTTCCTGATTTACTTATGACAAAAAAATGAGACTTTTTTAGCTCTATTTTATCAAGCTCTGCTTTTATAGCAATCGGGTCTGTGCTTTCTAAAAAGTGAATCTTTTTTGTAAACTCTTTTGTATTTTTTAGAGTTCTATATATCGCTTTAAGCCCCAAAGAACTCCCACCGATACCAATAACAACAAGATGTTCAATATCTCCATTTTTTTCTTCAAACTCTTTTTTATACTCATCAAGATAATCTAAATTTTGCTCAGGAAGAGAGTAATAACCTATACTTTTTTGCTCTTCACATATAGCTTCAAATGCACTCAAATCTACCTTTACATCAAAAAAAAGTTTATTAGTCATCTAGCTATCCTCTTTGTACAGAACTATCATAATTTCACCTTAAAGAAATCAACATACCAATCTACAAACTTATCAATACCCTCTTCTATACTTGTTTCTGGTTTATAGTTCAAATCCTCTATCAAGTCAGTCACATCAGCATAAGTACTAGGAACATCTCCTGCTTGAAGTGG
>CAZBPU010000110.1:3105-4195 GCA_964493845.1 uncultured Sulfurospirillum sp. | reverse complement strand
ACATCTATACTTTTACCTTCAAGTATAGCTTTTGTAAACAAAAACAGAGCCATATCAGGTCTTCCCCAAGGTCCATAAACTGTAAAAAAACGTAAACCTGTTGTAGGTATACCGTAAAGGTGAGAATACGTATGAGCCATCAACTCATTTGACTTTTTACTAGCAGCATAAAGGCTCATAGGATGACTTACATCATCACTTGTACTAAATGGTTGAGCTTTGTTTAGTCCATATACACTCGAACTACTTGCATACGCTAAATGTTTGATTTTATTGTATCTACAACACTCTAAAATATTTAAAAAACCTACAATATTACTTTGTATATAAGCATCTGGATTTGTTAGGGAGTAACGAACACCAGCTTGAGCTGCTAAGTTACAAACTTTATCAAACTTTTGCTCTTCAAAAAGCTTTTGTAAGTTCTCTTTGTCTTCAAGATTTAGTTTTACAAACTTGTAGTTTGGAAATAATTTTGAATGGTGAATTTTGAATTTTGAATTATCTTTTTTAATGTCTTCAACATCAAATCCGGCTTTTTCTAGTCTACCATACTTTACATTTATGTCATAGTAGTCATTGATACAATCAAGTCCTACTACTTCATCTCCTCTTTCAAGCAACCTCAATGCTAAATGACTTCCTATAAATCCTGCTGTACCTGTTACTAAAATCTTTTGAGATTTTAGTAATTTTGAATTTTGAATTTTGAATTTTGAATTAATCATCAGTTTCCTTACTTGATTTTACTATTGAGGTCAATAATTTAACCATCTCTTCTGTATCATTGACTAAACTTTTTGTGTATATGTTATCTCTATCTAAATAATCAGTTTTTATCAATAATTTTATCCAATATTTGGATTCTCTTGCTTCTTTACTTGCAATACTCATTTTAGCTATAAAATCTCTTTTTGATTGTCCTGCTTGTGCTTCATTTATATTTGCACCTATTGATGTACCAGATTTCAAAAGTTGTTTAGACAATACATACTCTTTTTTTTCATCACAAAGATACTTATAAAGTTTTACAATTCTAACAGCAAAATCAAACGATTTTTCTAAAACAACATTATTTTTCAAAATGCTC
>CAZBPU010000110.1:0-3005 GCA_964493845.1 uncultured Sulfurospirillum sp. | reverse complement strand
TCATACTCTTTTGCTTTTTCTTTACATGTAGACTCAAAACGAGTAACTAACACAGGTGTAGTATTACTAGCTCTTACTAATCCCCAACCTTCATCAAATATAACTCTTACACCATCAACTTCTACTATCTCTTTTATGTTTGGAAAATCTTTTGGTGGATTTTTAAGTAACTCTTTTACTCTTTTAACTAACTCAAACTTTTCATCTTCTGTTGTTTTTACTTTTATCTCTTCTGTAGAGTAAACAAGTGGTAGTTTAGCTATACGTTCATCTACTTGTAAGCCATTTTTTAGGAGCTCAATCATACGCAAAGTTGCATAGATAGCATCATCATAACCAAAGTAGCGGTCATTGAAAAACAAGTGTCCACTTACTTCCGCTGCAAAGTCTGCGTTTACTTCTGCAATTTTTACTTTTAAGTTACTATGTCCTGTTTTGTACATATATGCTGTACCATACTCATTTATAGTGTCATACATCACTTGCGAGCATTTTACTTCACCAACTACGGTTGGATTTTTCATAACTTCACTAAAAAGTATAGCCATAATGTCACCTTTGACATTGTTTTTCTTTGTCAAAAATGCGATTCTATCAGCATCGCCATCATAAGCAAAACCATATCCATACTCACCTTCAAGCTCTTTTTTTATATCTTTTAAATTTTCTTCTACAGTTGGGTCTGGATGATGATTTGGAAACTCTCCATCTGGCTCTACAAAAAGTCCTTTACATGTAAAGCCTAATCTCTCAAAGATTTGTGGGGCTACAACCCCTGCTACACCATTGCCACAATCATACACAAAACTCTTATCAAATCCTTTTAAGTGTGCAAACTCTTTTACTAAAAAGTCTATATATCTTTCTTTTGCATCTATCGTTTTAGATTTTATATTGTCTTCGATTGAAAAATCCAAATTTTCCATTATCTCACGACCTAAAGCATAAATGTCATCTGCAAAAAACGGTTTTTTATCTATGGTAATTTTAAATCCATTGTACTGGCTTGGATTGTGAGAGCCTGTTATCATGACTGAGGCATTGGGTGTAACTCCATCAAAGTTTTGATAATTTGCAAAGTAGTTTACTGGTGTTGCTACTAAGCCCATATTTAGAACTTGACAACCAGCTTTGTTAAACCCACTAGTTAAATAATCGCAGAGTATTGGTGAGTGACTTCTAGCATCATAACCTAAAGCTACAACTCCACCAATCTTCTTTACATGTAAACCTAAAAAGTAGCCTATAAGTTTTGTGCTTTGCTCATTTAACTCTTGCTCATATATACCTCGTATATCGTACTCTCTAAAAATATTATTCACTGTATTTCCTATAAATTTTTATGAAAAGATTATTATATCTAATCATCTCTTTATCTATAGTAATGTATAATAAAACCATGAAAGATATCATAGAATATTATATAGTCAAAGTCTTTATTTGGGTTATTAGCTTTTTACCAAATAAAATTGTATACAAAACTCTAAAAATTATTGCTAAACTTTTCTTTAAATATGAAAAAAGACGAAGTACTCTTACTAAAAGAAACTTAAAGTTAGCATTCCCCGCAAAGAGTGATGAAGAGATTGATAGTCTTGCAAAAAAGGCATATGAAAGTGTGGCTATAACTATTGCTGAAATAATTCTAATGATAAATGACAAACTTGATTATGAAAATATGTTAAATAACAAAGAAGAAGCTCTGAAAAATCTGAAAGAGTATACAAAAAATGCTAAAAATGGAGTCATTGTCATAACTGCCCACTTTTCAAACTGGGAATTTGCTGCACAGTTTTTACCACGACATGGTTATCCCATGATAGCCATAGGAAGAGAAGGAAACAATAAACTCATAGAAAAAAACTTCACAACTCCTTTTAGAGAGAGATATGGCAATAAAAACATATACAAAAAAGAAGCTATGATAAACATAGTCAAAGGATTAAGAAGTTCTAAAAATATAGGACTTCTTATAGATCAAAAATCTGGGGGTAAAAGTAGTATGAAAGCAAAATTTTTTGGGAAAGATGCTGATACTACAACTTCAATAGCAACTCTAAAACTAAAATACAACCCTATCATACTACCGATATTTATGCCAAGAGATGAGTTTGGAAAGTATACACCACTCGTACTTGAACCAGTTGAATATGTAGCCAAAGAAGAGACAGATAAAACTAAAAAAATAGAACTAATAACCCAAAGATACAATGATATCTTTGAAGAAGTTATAAGAACATATCCAGAACAATGGTTTTGGATGCACAATAGATGGAGACTTAGTTGAGACTGCTTATACTAAGTGACAAAAGAGCTGGGCATGAAAACCAGTCTATCGCATTTGCCAAGCATTTAAATGCTGAGTTTGAGATAGTAGATGTAAAATTTAGTAACAAAACTTTTAAACTTCTCTCTTATTTCCTAGATTTCTTACACATTTACACTAAAAATATCTTTACATGTAAAGATATTTCTAAAAACTATGACTTTATTGTTTCAACTGGCTCAAGCACTTACTATGCAAATAAAACTTTAAGTAAAAAGCACAAAATCAAATCTATAGTTTTAATGCTTCCAAAAAATTATAGGTTTGATTTTAACTTTATATTTGCTCAAACACATGATAATCCTCCAAATAAAAACAACATCATAAATATCCCAGCAAATTTTAGTTATATAGAGCCTAAACAGATATATAAACCTCTTAAAAAATCTATAGGCATTGTAATTGGTGGAGACAATACTGTTTTTAAAATGAAAACAGAGACTTTAAAAAAGCAATTAGATTTTATAAAAAGTCATTTTTGTGATTATGAGATAGCAGTAACTTCATCACCAAGAACAAGCAAAGAGATTGAAGAGCTAATAGAGAGTTATTGTTTTGACTACAGTGTAATTTTCTCTCAAAAAAAGGTTAATCCGATACCTGATTTTTTACAAAACTGTGAATATGTTTTTATCACTATAGATTCAACTTCTATGATAAGTGAAGCTATTAGTTATGG
>CAZBPU010000109.1:0-6537 GCA_964493845.1 uncultured Sulfurospirillum sp. | reverse complement strand
TTTTCTATTGCTTTTTGGTTATCTGTAAGTGGTGTTTTTTATATATTTTTATTTCTACATCATTTTTCGAAGCTTAATAAAATAGCTATATTTGTACTTCTTAATTTTTGGGTATATCTTCTGATGTTACCTATAGTTCATATTATATTTGATACTTTTAGCTGGTACCAACTTTTTTCACCATTTATTAGTATGCTGTTTTTACTATTTTATCCATTGAGTATTTTTTTACATTTAGTTGGTTTAGGTGGTCTTATGGATAGTTATATAGTGCAGTTTTTATCTTTACATGTAGAAGTTACAAGTTTAGTAACACCAATGTGGTTTTTTGTTAGTTATATTGTATTGTCTTTGTTTGCTATACGATTTCGTTTTCTTGTTTTCGTTTTGTTGTTGTCTGCCTTGAGTCTAATACTTGGACTAATTTAGCCCCATAAAGATAGATAAGCCATGAAAAATATACCCAGACAAAAAAGAACATAAGTATACTAAATGAGCCATAAATACTAAGGTATGTTTTGTTGTAAGCAACATAGTATACAAAAAGAGTTTTTGAAATGTACCAGATGGAAGAGGTAACAAATGACGCTATAACTGTACTTTTTCTGTTTAGTTTTATATTTGCTGAGATAGTGTACATTACAAAAAATAGAAACCAGATTATAAGATAAGGTATAAAAGGTAGAAGATTTATAGAGTTTGTAACACTATTTGATGATAAAAATCCATTGACAAGAGCAGATAAATAAAATGATATAGCAAGACCAAGAGGCATCATAGTGAGCATAGTCCAGTAAGTTGTAACAGACTCCCAAAGTGTCCTTATGCGTGCTTGAAAAATTTTACTTATGATTTTTTCATAGTCTAAAAAGAACATGATGGAGACATATAAAACAAATATAAGTCCAGTTGAACCCATGCTTCCTGTATTGTCCATAAACTTGTTTAGATATGGTGTTATCGCTTCTTGTTGAGCTGGCATGATTGAGTTAAAGATAAAATTTTGAATTTTTTCATAGTGTTCTTTAAAACTTGGCATTTTTGTAAAGATACTAAAAGTTATAAGAAGTATAGGAATGAGTGAGAGTATAGTATGAAAACTAAGAGATGAAGCATAGTGTGGTATAGAAGGGTCTTTAACCTCTTTTAAAAACTTTAATGCTTCATCTTTAGTTGGCATTTATAATCCCATCTTGTATGGATTTAGTATATTGTTTGGATCAAAAGCTTTTTTTATTGAGCGAAAAAGTTCCATCTCACCATCACTAAAAGCTAGGTGCATATAGGGAGCTTTACTCAGTCCTATGCCATGTTCTCCACTAAGTGTTCCCTCTAGAGCAACAGTAGCTTTAAAAATCTCTTCTATAGCTTTATGCCCAAGTTCTAACTGTTTTTCATCACTTCCATCAACCATAACATTTGTATGTACATTCCCATCACCTGTATGCCCAAAACATGGTACTTTTAGTCCATATTTTTCTGAAATTTCATTGATCTGTTTTAGTAGTTCTGGAAGTTTGTTTCTTGGGACTGTAATATCTTCATTTAGTTTTTTACTTCCATACATAGTTATACTTTGACTTGCATTTTTTCTTGCAAACCACAAATCGGCTGCCTCTTTTTCGTCTTTGGCAACTATAAAATCTGTACATCCATTTTCTTTGAATTTAGTATCTAAAATTTTAAGTTGATTTTCAAGTTCAACTTCAAGATTTCCATCTATAGTTGCGATCAAAATAGCACCAGCTTCTATTGGTAGCCCTTTGTTATACTTCATTTCAACTGCACGTATTGTTAAGTTATCCAAAAACTCCATGGCTACTGGAGTAACACCTGCTGCCATAGTTTTATAAACAGCATTCATTGCGTTATTTACAGTTGGAAAAACTCCCATCATGCTTTGGGTTAATTTAGGTTTAGAGATAAGTTTTAGAGTAATTTCTGTGATACATCCAAGTGTACCTTCACTTGCTATAATGATACCTGCTGTGTTGTATCCTGCAACATCTTTAATAGTCTTTTTTCCTGCTCGTATGATTTCACCATTTGGGATAACAACTCTTAGTGCCATTACGTAGTCTTTTGTTATACCATATTTTGCTGCCCTCATTCCACCTGCATTTTCACTTACATTGCCACCTATGGTAGAGTAGTGTTCACTTGCAGGGTCTGGTGGATAAAAAAGTCCTACTTCTTCAACTGCTTTTTGTAAATCCATATTGATAACACCAGGCTGAACAACTGCAACCATGTTTTCCATGTCTATCTCTAGGATTTTATCCATATATTTTTCATAAGCTAGTATAATCCCACCATGTGCAGGTAAAGCACCACCAGTAAAGCCACTACCAGCTCCACGAGGTGTTATAATGATTTTATGCTCATTACAATATTTTAGTATATCACTAACATCTTGTTCATTCCTTGGAAAAAGGACTAAATCTGGTTCATATCTAGTTCTTGTTGCATCATATGCATATGCTATCAAATGAGCTTTATCATCATAAACATTTTTATCTTCAATTAGTGATTTAAAATATTTTATGTGCTTTTTATCTAGCATTTTATCTACCTAATTAAGTTCATATAGTATGAATTATAATCTGTTATATTAGAACCACCCCATTTGAGCCAACTTGTTTCGATATTTTCTATTCTAGTATAAAAAGGTACTTGAGCTCTTTTAATAGAAGCTGTTTTTACTTTTTTTAATACTTCAAAACTACTACAATCTACAAAATATCCATTTCTATTCAGTGCAAAAAAGATAATTCCTGCTGAATTTACTTTACAAATTTTTTCAAAAACTTCTCTATCTGGATTTGGTCTGTATATTTTTGCCAAGTATGCTGCAACTATATCTGGGTGAATCCACTCTATATTTTTGAAGTGTTTTGTAACCTCTTTATAGACTTTATAATTTGGAGCTACTATAAGTGCTCTGTTGTAAAGATAATTAAGTGTAACTTTATCTCCTACAGCTGGTAAAATACCTGGTTTTGGAAATGCAGCTTGAGCAGATTGTTTAAAAACTTCAAATCTAATAGTGGCGTTACCATTATCAATTTTAACAACTCTAGCGGCTGCTACTATAGTAGAAACTCCATTTTCAAAAGTATGAGTAACTATTCCTGATGAACCTAATACTATATTTTGTGAACTTTTTATAACAGCATTTCTACCATTTATCTCTAATACCTCAGTACTATATTTATCAAAAATTGATTTGGCATTTGCTGACTGCCAAGAGATTAAAAAAATACCTATGATGACCAATAACTTGCGCAATGGAACTCCTTTTGCTTTAAATAAGGCAGATTATACAATATAAAGTTTAAATTTTGTCTTTTATAAGTAAGTTTTGGCTAAAATTTATTAGCTTAAGTTTTTTAAGACTATTAGACGTTATTGAAAAGTCTATTTTCAAAAAAGGATTCTTTGGAATGATACGATTGGTTATATCATTACTATTTTTAGCTCTTTCACTAGAAGCAGCTACTTTAGATGTTGAGAAGTGGGGTAAGGGTGAGACGTTTTTAACTTTTTTGGAAAAAAATAAACTTCCTCTTGGTATATACTATAATATTGCGCCAGAAGACCAAGAAGCTGCAACTGATATTATGTCAGGTGTTAAGTATCAAATTTTGAAAAGTGATGACGGAACTATAGAACAAGTGATGATTCCTATTGGAGAAGAGTTACAACTGCATTTGATAAAAGAAAAAGATGGATATAAACTTACTACAACACCAATTTCATATCAAGAAGAGAAATTAAGAGTGACTGTAGAGATAAGTAGTTCACCATATCAAGATATAATCAATGAAACAAATAATTATCTTTTAGCACATGAATTTATACAAGCTTTTAAAAATAGTGTAAATTTTAAAAGACTTAGAAAAGGCGATAGAGTAGTTATATTTTATACAAAAAAGATTAGACTAGGAAGTCAATTTGGAGCTCCTAAGATAGAAGCAGCTATGGTTGAAGTAAGAGGACATAAAAATTATGTTTTTAGTTATAACAAAGGTAGATTTTATGATGTCAATGGAAAAGAAGTAGAAGGATTTTTCTTATCTAAACCAGTAAATTATCGTAGAATTTCAGATGGATTTACATATAAAAGATGGCATCCTATTTTAAAAAGATACAGAGCACATTTAGGTATAGATTATGCAGCTGCTAGAGGAACACCCATAAGAGCTGCAGGAAATGGAAAAATTGTACAAGTTGGTAGAAGAGGTGGATATGGTAAAACTATAACTATTAGACATGATAATGGATATAAGACCTTATATGCTCATATGAAAGGGTATAAAAGAGGTATAAAGCGTGGTAAATGGGTCAAAAAAGGGCAAATTATAGGATATGTTGGAAGTACAGGATTAAGTACAGGACCTCATCTTCATTTTGGTCTGTATAAAAATAATCGTGCAATAAATCCAAATAGTGTAGTAAAAGTTACAAAGTCAAAACTTACAGGTAAAAAGAGAAAAGAATTTTTTACTTATATTAAGAAGTATAAAAAAGATATAGAAGTAGCATTAAATGATTATGAACATCCAACAAAAGAAAAATCTTTTGATTATATAGTGAGCTTAGAGAGTAAAAAAGAGCTTGTTCAGTAGGAACAAAAATGGCAAAAAGTAAAGAAATAAAAGATAGCATAGATATTATAGAGTCTTACCTTTTAGGTGAGATAGATTATGAAGTATCGGTATCTGATTTAGCAAAATATCTAAAAGCAATAAGAGCTGATGATGAAACTATTTTTATCGAACTTTTACAAAAATTTCCAAATGATATACTTGGAGATTTAGTTCTTGAACTCCCTGAACATTATCTTAAAGAAATTTTAGAAAATATATCATCAGAACAATTAAGTGAAGCTATTGAAGAGCTTGAGAGTGATGATGCTACTGACCTTATACAAGATATAGAAGAGATTGATGAAGAGAAAGCTGAAGAGCTACTCTCTAGCTTAGATAAAGAAGATCAAGAAGATATTAAACGTCTTAGTAGATATGATGAAAATAAAGCTGGTGCATATATGCAGACAGAGGTTTTCACAGCTTCTTATGATGAAAAAATACAATCAGCAGTAGATAGATTAAGAGAGTTAAAAAAAGAGGGAGAGCTTGAGAATGTACATCAAGTCTCTATTGTAGGAAAACTTGATAGACTTTTATATACTATTTCATTAGAAGATTTAATAACATTTAATTTTGATAATACTTTTAGTAAAGAGCTTGAAGGTAGAGAAGATGAATTTAAACCACGTTATGTAAGAGATGATGAAGATATCTCTAAAGTTATAGAGTATTTTGAGGATTATGATCTTACAGCTTTACCTATTGTTGATTATCATGGAAAACTTTTAGGAAGAATTACTTCTGATGATGTACATGATATTATTCAAGAAAGAGCAACAGACCAGATATATAAACTTGCTGGTGTGGATGATGAGATAGAGCATGAAGAGAGTACTTTTGAAGCTGGTAAAGCTCGTGTAACTTGGCTTTTTCTAAATTTATGTACAGCAATTTTAGGGGCGAGTGTTATAGGTCTGTTCCAAGATGTAATTGCTTCATATGTGGCATTAGCAATACTAATGCCGATAGTTGCATCTATGGGTGGTAATGCTGGAACTCAATCACTTACTATTATGGTACGTCAATTAGCTCTTGGTGATGTTGATAGAGAAAATGCAAAAGAGGCAATAAAAAAAGAGTTAAGTATTGCCATAGCAAATGGGCTTATTTTTGCTTTTAGTATTGGGATTATCGCGTATATTTGGTTTAATGATTCTAGGATAGGTATCGTAATTGCAGTTGCAATGATGATAAACTTAGTTACAGCAGGTGTTGTTGGTTCTTTAGTACCACTTGGACTTAAAAGAGTAGGTGTTGATCCAGCTGTTGGAAGTAGTGTGTTTTTAACAACAACAACAGATATAGTTGGATTTTTTAGCTTTTTAGGATTGGCTAATTTGGTGTTAATGTAGTGAAAAATAGTAATATAAAATTTTTAAGACTTGAAGATTGTACGGATTCAGTTTATGTAAAACCAAAAAGTATGTTTTATGTACAAAATGGTATAGAAAAACGTTGGGATGTTGTTGATGCTCATGATAGTGTAGCAATACTTCTGTATCATAAAGAGTTAGACTCATTTGTATTTGTAAAACAGTTTAGACCATCAATTTATCTTAAAAATCAAGATGGATACACTTATGAGCTTTGTGCTGGATTGGTTGATAAAGACAAATCTCTGCAAGAGATAGCATATGAAGAGATTTTAGAAGAGACGGGATATGATGTCCCTTTAGGAAAAGTAGAAAAAATTACTTCTTTTTATACAGCTGTAGGCTTTGCAGGGGGACGACAAACTCTTTATTTCTCAATTATTGATGACAGTATGAAAGTAAGTGAGGGTGGCGGTATTGATAATGAATATATAGAGGTTATTTATATAAAAAGAGAGAGAGTAATGGAGTTTATGTTAGATGAGAAGATAGCAAAAACATCTGGCTTAATG
>CAZBPU010000108.1:0-6578 GCA_964493845.1 uncultured Sulfurospirillum sp. | reverse complement strand
TTTAAAATTTCTTTTTCTATATCTTCAGCTTTAACACCTGGATTTCCAACTGCTAAAAACATAAATATAGATGGATCACGATTTTCCATATTGTAACCATATACTTGATTTACCATCTTTTTTTTATCAACTAAAACTTTTTGAAGAAGTGAGCTTTTGCCACTACTTAGAAGTTCGCTTAAAGCAGATAGTGCAACTTGGTCTTTATTTAAATAATCTGGTATTTTATAAGCGATAGCAACCATCTCTACTTCACTTTCTTTTTTTATGTATATTCTTTTTGCTCCATCTTGTTCAGGCTCTACTTGATGAGCTGTAGGATGTAATACTGGTTTACTTTTTATCTTTCCAAAATATTTTTTTGTATTTTCAAATACTTCTTTTGCTGTTATGTCTCCTGCAACAACTACAATAGCATTTGCTGGTTGGTAGTAGTTTGCATGAAACTCTTTTATATCTTCAATAGTCCAATTTTTAATGTCATTTACAAACCCGATAGGTGTCCAGTGATAAGGATGATATGTAAAGGCATTGTTGAAAAGTCTAAAGTATAGATAACCTATAGGAGAGTTATCTGTTCTCCATCTTCTCTCTTCTAAGACAACATCTCTTTCTGGTTGAAACTCTTCATCTTTTAGTTTTAAATTTGACATTAAATCAGCAAAAAGTTCAAGTGATTTTCCTAAGTTTTTAGATGAACTTTTTATAAAATAGTGAGTTGTATCAAATCCAGTTGAAGCATTATTTACTCCACCAAATCCTTTAACTATTTCATCAAATTCACCAGCTTTTAAATTGTCAGTTGATTTAAAGTTAAGATGCTCAAGCATATGAGCAATACCACTTTTACCCATGATTTCACTACCACTACCAACTTTATAGAAAATATCTGTTGAGATTACATTACTTCCATTATCCATAGGGATAACAACTATTTGTAGACCATTGTCTAAAGTTTTTGTTTCATATTTTGGTAGCGAATTCGCCATAAGGACTCCTAAAGTCATACATATTGTAATTAATAATTTCATTTTCTTTCACATCCAATAGCTTCACTAATATGTGCAAATCCATCTCTATCCATCAATCTTAAAATTCCTTGAGATATATCATGATTTAACTTTGGACCTTTAAATATAAAGGAGCTATAAATTTGTACTAAACTAGCACCCATTTTTATACGTTTATATGCAATTTCTGCACTATCAATTCCTCCAACACTTATGAGTATTGTTTTTCCATAAAATTCCTTTGCTAACTCTTCAAAAAGTGCTGAACTTTTAGCTTCCAAAACTTTTCCACTAATCCCACCAAAATCTTTAGGATTTGGTAGAAGTGAGTAGTCTATAGTTGTATTAGTCGCCACGATACCATCTGCTCCATTCTCTAAGGCTACTTTACAAATATCAATAGCATCTTTTATCTCTAAATCTGGTGCTATCTTTAATAAAACTGCTTTGTCTGTTTTACTTTTTGCCATAGTAAAAAGCTCTTTTATAAACTCTTCATTTTGTAGGTCTCTAAGTCCTGGTGTATTTGGTGAAGATATGTTGATAACAATATAATCACTTAAATCTTTAAATGTTTCTATGAGTTTTTCATAATCACTTAGAGCATCTTGGGCACTTGTAGTTTTGTTTTTACCTATGTTTGCACCAAGTGGTGTAGCAAAAGGATAGAGTTTTTCTACTCTTTGTTTTACTTTTTGCATGCCATCATTATTAAATCCCATAGCATTTTGTAAACTCTCTTGCTCTATATAACGAAATAGTCTAGGTTTTGGATTACCATCTTGTGGTTTTGGTGTAACAGTACCAAACTCAATATGACCAAAACCAAGAGCAGTTAGCATCTTAATCATAGTAGCATTTTTGTCAAATCCAGCTGCTAAACCAATAGGATTTAAAAAAGTAGTTCCAAAAAGATTTTGTTCTAGTCTTTTATCAGTTACAAAATATTTTTTTGCAAGTATAGAGGTAATAAAGGGACAAAATTTAATTCCATATTTAAATGAAAATTCTACAAGATTATGAGCTTTTTCAGGACTTAGTTTAAAAAATATTGTTTTTAAATTATTGTAAGTCAACATAATATACTGCTCCTTTTTAATAAATATCCGCGATTATACTTTAAACTTACTAAAAATGTGCTTTTTAGTTTACAGATTTTGAGAAATATATGTTATTATGATAAATACAAATACGAAGAAGGAAATTGTTTGAATATAGATTTGAAATTACTTGTGTCCATTAGTAAGAAAATGAGAGTTTTATATGTGGAAGATAATAAAGAAGCTCGTATTCAAACTACAAAAATGTTACAAGACTATTTTGAAGATATTGTAGTTGCAACAGATGGAAAAGAAGGATTAAAAAGTTTTAAAAGTGGTGATTTTCATATTATCTTTACAGATATAGAGATGCCTGTTATGGATGGTATATCTATGATAAAGAGTATTAGAGAGTTAAATAGTGAAGTATCTATTGTTATTTTATCTGCTTATGATGATAAAAATTACCTTTTAGATGGAATAAACTTAGGCATAGATGGGTATATTTTAAAACCATATAATTTTAAAAAAATTTCAGAGTTGATAAGTAAAATTGTTATGAAGTTTAATGTAGATATAAAATCCAAAAATAGAGTATTTTTGATAAAAGATTATGTTTGGCATAAAGATATTTCTACTCTTATGAAAAATGATAATATGATAAAATTAACAAAAAGTGAAATAAAGTTTTTTGAAATTCTTTCACGACTTCCAAAAGGTGCAACAAATATTGAAACTATAGAATCTTATGTTTTTGGTGATATCTCTTATGATAGTTCAAGAATCAGAAAAGTTGTATATAGGCTTAAACAAAAATTAGGAACAGTTTTAATAGAGTCAAATTATGCACATGGATATTTTTTGAAGACAATTTAGTCATATTTTTATTATATAATAATCATATGAAAAATATACTAAAACTTTTATTATTCAGCTTACTTATAATTTCTGCTCTTTTTTCTAAAGATTTAGAGAAAGTTACACTACAATTTCAATGGTTGGATCAGTTTCAATTTGCTGGTTATTATATGGCAAAAGAGAAGGGCTTTTATAAAGATGTTGGATTAGATGTTAAATTTAAAAAGTATAATAACAATATAAAGCCAATTGAAGAGGTGATAAAAAAAAGAGCTACTTATGGCATAGGGCGTTCCTCTCTAATTGTTGATAAAAGTAATGGAAAGCATATAAAACTTTTAGCTGCTATTTTTCAATCTTCACCACTTATTTTACTTGCTACTAAAAAATCAGGTATAAAAACTATAAAAGATTTTAAAGGTAAAAGGATAATGAATACCTTTGATTCTATCGAAGCAGTATCTTATAATGCAATGATGAGTAAATACAATATATCTATAGATGATATGAAAATTTTAAAACACTCATTTGATATCAATGATCTTATAGATGGAAAAACAGATTTGATGGCATCTTATATCTCTAATGAGCCATTTTTACTCAAGAAAAAAGGCATAGAGTATATGATTTTTGATCCTAAAAATTATGGTTTTGATTTTTATAGTGATATTTTATTTACAAGTGAGGATGAGATAGACAATCATAGACAAAGAGCTATAAACTTTAAAGATGCTTCCATAAAAGGATGGGAATATGCTTTTTTACATATAGATGAGACAGCAGAGCTTATAATGAAAAAGTATAACTCACAAAAAAAATCAAAAAAAGCTCTTATTTATGAAGGAAAAAAACTAAAAGAGCTAGCTTACTATAAAACTCAAAATATTGGAGTTCTTAATGAGTCTAAATTACAAAGAATATATGATATGTATAATGTTATGGGTTTTATAAAAAAAACTATAGAAATTGATGATTTAGTTTTTCATGTAGAATTAAAAAAAATAAATCTTAATAAAGAAGAGAGAGCCTACTTAGATAATCATAAAGTTTTAAAAGTAGATAATGAAAAAGATTTAAAACCATTTAATTACAATGAAAATGGAGAAGTAAAAGGTTTTTCTATAGATTATATGAATTTATTAGCTAATAAACTAGATGTCAAGATAAAATATATAAGTGGACCTAGGTGGAGTGATTTCATAGATATGCTTCAAACTTCAAAACTAGATGTAATAAGCAATATTGTAAAAACAAAAACACGAGAAAAAAACATACTTTTTACAGATAAGTTTTATACACTTTTAAATGCTATCTACATTAATAAGAAAAATAAAACTATACATACTTTAAATGATTTAACACATAAAACTATTGCTATAGAAAAAGGTTTTTATATGCAAGAGTTTTTAGCTAAAAACTATCCAAAAATCAAACAAATTGTAGTTTACAATCAGATTGAAGCATTGAGCCTTTTATCGTTAGGAAAAGTAGATGCTGTTGTAGGTGAAAAAATTATATTGGATAACATTATTCAAAGTAGAGGTATTGTTGATGTTGTTCCTATAAATTTTGTAAAAGATTTGGGAGCTTCAATAGACTTAAGTTTAGGAGTTTCAAAAAAAGATAAAATTTTACGAGATATACTTCAAAAAGCAAAAGATAGTATTACGAAAAACGAGATGAAAAACTTAAAACAAAAATGGTTTGGTTTTGATAATATAATTTTAGATAATAGCATAAATTTTACAAAAAAAGAGAAAAAGCACCTAGAAGAATTAAAAGAGATAAAGATGTGTGTTGATCCATCTTGGATGCCATTTGAAGCGATAAAAAATGGTAAACATGTTGGTATAAGTGCAGATTACTTTAAGATATTTCAAAAACAGATAAATATACCTATAAACTTGGTTTTGACAAATAGTTGGACAGAATCATTAGAATTTGCAAAACAGAGGAAGTGTGATATTTTGTCATTTGCTATGGAAACAATAGAGAGAAAAAAATATATGGATTTTACACCTGCATACTTTGAAACACCTCTAGTTTTAGTTACTAAAAAGAATGTACCATTTATTGTTGATTTTAATCAGTTAGATAAGCAAAAGATAGGTATGCCTAAGGGATATGCTCTTTTTGAAGTATTACGTAAAAAGTATCCAAATTTAAATATAGTTGAAGTCAAAAATATTGATGATGGTTTAGATAAAGTTGCAAGCGGTGAAATTTTTGCATATATTGGGTCTTCTATTAGCACTATGTATCAATTGAAGACCAATTATATAGGTACTTTTCAAATTTCAGGCAAGTTTGATAAAAAATGGAAACTTTCAGTTGGAGTACGAAATGACGATCCAATACTTTTAGAAATATTTAAAAAGATAGTAAATAATTTAAGACAAGAGCAAAAGAACAAGATACTCAACAGTTGGACTTTTGAAGTTGAAAAAGTAAAAGATTATACTTTAGCATTGCAGATATTGGCAATTTTTATTATAGCAATACTTCTGTTTTTATATATTTATTTAAAGTTAAAAAAATACAATGATAAACTAAAAGAGTCAAATCAAATAATAAAAGAGAAAGAGAGTAGCTTGGCTTTGCTGAACGCTACTTTAGCAGATAAAATAAAAATTGCAACAAGTGAGTTGGAAAAAGCACAAAAAATTTCAAAGATAGGTTTATGGAAATTTATAAGAAAAGATAAGGAAGTAATTTGTAGTGATGAGATTTATGAAATATTTGGATTTAAAAAACAGAAAGCCTTTTTAAAACCCAAAGATTTTTTAAGTAAAATTACTCCTGATGATATAGATGAAGTTAGAAGAAATATAAATAATCATTTAGTAGACAAAAAACCATATCTTATTACTTATAAAATAGTCTTAGGTGATCATGATGTTAAGTATATCGAAGAGAGAGGGGAAACATATTTTGATAATGGAACTCCTATTGAAACTTTTGGAACGATACAAGATATAACAGAACAAAAACTTAAGGATATAGCTATAAAAGAGAAAGATGAACAGCTTTTTGCACAATCACGCTTAGCTCAAATGGGTGAAATGTTAAATATGATAGCACATCAATGGAGACAACCTTTAACAGCAATTGGCGCTACAACTAGTAGTTTGAAATTTTCAATTATGTTTGATAGTATTGATGTAAAAAAGTTTGAAAAAGAGTTAACTCTTATTGAAAATTTTACGGAACATTTATCTGAAACCATAGAAGATTTTAGAAATTTTTTCAAAGAGAGTAAAGAAAAAAAATCAGTTACATTAGAGAGTATAATTGATGAGACTCTTTCTATAGTTATAGCATCTATAAAAAACAAAAATATAAGAATAATTACAAATTTTAATTGTAATAAAGAGTTAGTTACATACTCAAGTGAATTGAAACAAGTTATTTTAAATATTGTTAAAAATGCAGAAGATGCTTTGTTGGAGTGTGATATTGAAGATAAAATCATAGAGATAAATACATTTTCTTTTGGTAAAGAAATGGTAATTACAATAAAAGATAATGCGGGAGGTATACCAAAGGAAATTATTGAAAATATATTTGACCCATATTTTTCAACTAAGAAAAAGAAAGATGGAACAGGATTGGGACTCTATATGTCAAAAACCATTATAGAGAAACATTGTTCTGGTTATTTAGGTGTATC
>CAZBPU010000107.1:0-6698 GCA_964493845.1 uncultured Sulfurospirillum sp. | reverse complement strand
GTTTCAAACACCCGTTCTCTCAAACGAGGACGAAATTATATACAATAGTTGCTTAGAGTTTTATTAAACCACAAATGAATTTGATATTTTTTTTATCTACCTACTATAAAGGAAAATTATTTGAATATAATTATATTTATTAAAACGTAAAATAAATTTTACAATTTAAGAGTTTATTTTAAAAAAAAATGTTATAATTCTTTAATTTATAAAGGATTTATTATGAAAAAAGTTATTATAAGTTCATTGTTAACTTGTTCAGTAATTTTTGCAGCTCAAACTATGACTTCTGAAGAAAAAGGCTGTGTAGAAAATTTGGAAAGTGAAATTGTTAAAATTGTCAACTCTGATGTAGCTTCTCACGAAAAACAAAAGGCAATTAACGTACTTAAAACAAAAGTAGAGGTTAATGCACAAGATGGTTGTGAATCTGAGTTTCAAGATGAAATAAAAAGAATAGTTTTTGGAGAAAAAAAGCCATCTACTACTGAAATGGTTGAAAGCCATGTTAAAAAAATAAAAGATAATCCTGAATCTGCTGATATGAATGCTCAAGATTGTATAGATAATTTTGAAGCAGAAGTTTTAAAAATTGTTAATTCCAACCCAGATAATAAGAATAAAGATAAAACTCAAAAAATCCTTCATGAAATAATGCATGAGAAAGTTGTAGAAAGTTGTGAATCAGAATTTGAAAAAGATACTAAAGAAATAGTTAATAAAAAATAGCATTAATAAAAGAGCTATACAGGCTACTAAATGGTACTTTATCTCTTTATTTATCTTCTATTAATTTTTATCTAATATAATATTGTCTAACATTAACATAAAAAAGGAGAAATTATGGGATTATATGATAGAAATTACATAAACAATCGTACTCAAGAAACAGCTTATGAAGAGACTAAAACAAAAAGTTCAATGGGGATTTTTATAAAGCAAACTTATCAACTATTTGCAGCATCACTACTTGCAGCAACTGCAGGGGCTTATGTTGGATTAGGTATGGCAGAATCCATAGCAAGTTGGTTTTTTGGGCTAGTTATATTAGAATTTGGACTACTTTTTGGTTTATATGCAGCTAAGAAAAGAGCTGGATTAAACCTTATATTACTATTTGGTTTTACATTTGTAAGTGGATTAACACTTGCACCACTTTTAACAAGTATCCTTGGTATGGCTGGTGGTGCTAGTATAGTTGCTAATGCTTTTATGCTAACAACAGTTGCATTTGGTGGGCTATCTATATTTGCTATGAATACAAAACGTGATTTTAGCGTAATGGGTAAAATGCTTTTTATTACATTAATAGTTGTAGTTGTTGCTAGTTTGATGAATATCTTCTTTCAAAGCTCACTTATGCAGCTTGTTATTGCAAGTATTAGTGCAATTCTATTTAGTGCTTTTATACTTTATGATACTCAAAATATAATAAAAGGGCATTATGAAACACCTATAGAGGGAGCTATAGCTCTTTATCTTGATTTTTTAAATCTATTTGTTGCACTACTTCAAATACTTGGAATCTTTGGTAGAGATGACTAAACCAAATGAGGAGGTACTACCTCCTCAAACACTTCGCATACTTGATGCTAATCTAAATCGACTAAGAGAAGGGATAAGAGTAGTAGAAGATATATGCAGATACTATAAAAACTCTAAAGAACTATCTTTAAAACTAAAAAACTTACGTCATCAATCAAGACTTAAAAACCACTATGAACTTCTAATATATAGAGATATATTAAATGACCCTCTTAAAGAAACAACACAAAGTGAGAGAAATAGAGATTCGTTAGAGTCAGTTATACTTTCAAATATAAAAAGAGCTCAAGAGAGTTCTAGGGTACTAGAAGAAATTCTGAAACTTACAAATACAAAAGATTCTGAAAAATTTAAACAGATACGATATGAATTATATAATTTGGAGAAAGAGATTCTAATATAAATAGAATCTCTTAAAGTTAGAATACTTAAAAACTATTTATGTGAGCAACAAACCTGTTGCCTATAGTATTATCAAGATGCTACATTACCACTATCACTAGCGTAGTTATATAAAAAGTCATATACGTGAGATACGTACTTCTTTTTTAATGGTTTAGCTTTAGGACAAATTTTAGTTAACTCATCATTTAGCTTACCAGCATCTTGCAATGCTTTCCACTCATCTTGAGTATGTTTTTTAGCTAACTCAGCACCGTTGAAGCCACAAGGTTTTTTAAGCTTTTTAATAATAAGCTTTTGTCCCTTAGCAGCTCCTGCAAATGATGCAGTACTTACTAAACTCAAACCAACTACTGCTGCGAACAACAATGTTAATAGTTTTTTCATTTTCTTCTCCTTTCACAAATTTGGATAAAGTTTACCAGAATAAACTTTATTCAAATTTATAAATATATTACATACAACCTTTACATGTAAAATTAATATATCAACCCAATGGCTCATTTACATCTATCTCACATTTTGTTCCCTTGCAATCTAAATTAGCATCAAAATAGTATACTGCTGATATATCTAATTTTGCATCTTTTAATTTCATCCATGCTTCCATAGCTCTACCACCACTTATACAATTGAAAACTATAGTTTTATCTTTTGGTAGTTTTACATACAACTCTTTTGCTTTGAGTTTTTCAGCTTCAATATTTATTGCACCTTTTAAATGGCCAATTTTAAATTCATTTGGACTTCTTACATCAACAATTTGAATATTTGGTAGTTTACCAATATTTACTTTAAACCACTCTCCATCCACTGTTCCTTCATCTTCTCCAAGCTTAATTTTTGAGATAATTAAAACTTTTTTACTAGTATCTACTCTTGTTTTCAAGATAGCATCATTATTTGTTACGCAACCCATGAATAGTAATACAATACTTAACACCAATATATTTAGCAATTTTAGTCTCATATTCATCTCCGCGTATTAAAAGATAAGAGCATCATATCTGATGCTCTTGTATATATATGATTAATGACTTTCTCTTAATCTTCCTACAGATAATAGTGTATCAAATAAACTATAAATTGCTAATATAACTCCTATAGAACCAATAACTATAAAAATTTCTCCAAGATGTGGATTTTCATAATTAAATTTGCTTGCTATTGCATAGAAATCATATTTTTCATAACCTGTTCCAAATCTATCACTCATTGGATTTGCATTACCACCATATACAAAGATATATCTTCCAATATATCCTCCTATTATTACAAAAATAGATGCTATTAATGTTAAAAATGATTTTCCTTCTTTAAAAATGATTAAAAATGGTAAAACTAATGTCAATAATATATATCCTCCAAAATACATTGTTTTAAATTCTCCAAACAATATAATAAGAGTCCAATCTTTATCAACTGCCATGTATGCAAAAACCTCATATAATGCTAAAATTGCTATAAAAAACAACATTGCTTTTCGAATAAGACTCATAAGCTCTTTATACTCTGACTTACCTTTATGAACTAAAAATGTAACAATCCCCATAATACCTAAAGATGATACAAATGCCGAGATAATAAAATAAAACATCAATACTGGAAACTCTGTCCATAAATGACGAGCTGTATTCATAGAAAATAGTTTCGCTTGAATATAATACTCAACAAGATCAACACCTATACTCATAATAAGAATTGGTAATGCTAATCTTCTTGCTAACTCTCTTTTCTTTGTTAATATAAGATATATTTCAAATAAAACAAACGGAATATACACACTATATAAAGGTAACATTAACCACATACCTGCACCAATATTTGGGGAAGTAAACATGCTTAACATATTTAAAATATTTAAATCTGTTGCAATTGTAAAAAGTCCTGCGAACACCATAGATATACCTGCAACCATAAACCCTGCTGCTACTTTTTCAACTACATGAAATTTCATAAGTTCTGCAAGAGCCACTAAAAATATAACTCCACTACCTGTATATATCATATACATATAATTAACAATAAATAGTGTCCATGGTGTTTCTCTGTTTATCTCTCCTACATTACCAAATACAGCAAGTTTCATTGCCTCTCTAAGTTCTGGATTTGTTGGATCTATACCTGAAGCATGAGCATTAGCCGCTTCACTAAAATATCTAATTTCAATAATCTCATATATACCAAAAAAAGCTAATCCTAATAAAACATAAGCAATCAACATCACTTTATTAAATAAAAGATCAAATATACTTACTCTATTTATTTCAAGACCTAAAATTTCTATCTTTTCCATTCTTTACTCCTTGCATCTCTAGCAACATCATACTTTGTTTTAAAGTCATCCCAAGTATGAATTGCTGTACTATGAGAAATACTTTGTCTTGCATAAGCCTCATCATCAGGTACTATATAAAATAGTTTTGGAAGTGTTCCTGATTCCTCTTTTTGAAAGAAAAATTTCTTTGTTTTAAGTAACTGGACTATATCACTAGTTTCATCATCCAAATCACCAAAAAGTCTAACTTTAGTTGGACATGTTGCTTGACAAGCTGTTGTACCATACTCATCTATACGATGATCACAAAATGTACACTTATCAACTGCTACCATTGTATCATCTACAAATCTAGCATCATAAGGACAAGCTTCCATACATCCTTTACAAAGAATACACTTTGAAGGATCTACTTTTACAATTCCCCCCTCTACAAAATGGCTGGCATATGTAGGACAAACACTCACACATGGAGCTTCTATACAGTGATTACACTGTGAAGGATAAAGATTTATATATGGCTTTCCAAATATAGTACCTTCATTGATACCAACCCAAATACGCTGTTTGTCAGCTCCAAGCTGTACTCCATTCTCTTCTTTACAAGCAGTTTCACATGCTTTACAATTTATACAATTTTGATAATTAAGTGCCATTGCATAGTTCATAATTACACCTTTCTTACTGATACGATAGTATCGTGCATTACTGCACTACCAAAAACTGGCTCAATTCTATCTTCTATTATTTCATTATCACTTGCACCATTTCTATGTGCAAATGTCAAGCCTGTAGATTGTGCTCCAAATCCATGTATATAAAAAATTGTACTTGGTATAATTTTAGGAGTTGGAAAAGCTTTTATCTGTACTTGTCCAACTGAACTTGTTATCTCTACAATATCTCCAAACTTAATGCCTCTATACTTAGCATCTTTATCATTTATCCAAACATAGTTTTCACGCATCAACTCTAAAAGCATAATATTATTTTGTGTTCCATTTTGAGTAAATTGAGCATGTCTACCACTAATAAACTTAAACTTACCATCTGGCACTTTCACATAATCTTTATCTTCCCACGTAGGCATAGGAGCTATTCCTTTTTTTGCCATACTTGCTAAAGAACACTCTATTTTAGAACTTGGTGTTGAAAATTTTCTTCTTATCTCTGCAATATCTCTAGGATTTACACAAGTATCCATCTCTTCTTGATCAGACTTATCAGCAAATTTAACAGTAGTAAAACTTTTATCATACTCTTCATAATACTTATATGTATTATTATCAATCTTTTCAAAACTTGTCTCCATAAAAGGATAGTAAACACCATTTTCTCTTAATATTTTCCAAGCTTTTTCATCATATTTTGCTCTAAACATATGCTCATTTATCTCTTCTTGAGACTCTTCAAATGCATCTGCTAAATTAAAACCATTCTCTTCATAATAATCCTCTTCTGTAGTTCCTGTTTCAAGTTCAGAAAGCTCATCTTGAACATCTTCATCATACTTTTTAGTTATTTCCCAAAGCGGTTTTGTCAGTTTCTCAGCTAAACCTTTCATAATCTCTATTACTGGTTTAGTATCATACATAGGTTCTATAGTTTTTTGACGTAAAACAATAGCAGGTTGAGGACCAGCAAATGATTTTACAGGATCTTCTCTCTCTAAATATGTACACTCTGGAAGAATAACATCCGCCATCATTGCTGTATCACTTGGCATAGTATCAATCACAACTACTAAATCTAGCTTTTCTAACATCTTTTTAGTTTTTGCTGTATTTGGAACTGAAAGCATAGGATTTTGCTTATATACAAAAAGTCCTCTTATAGGGTAAGGTGTTTTATCTTCAGCTACCATATTTCTCCAAGCAATCCAAGAACCACTTGCTCCAATAATTGCAGCTGAATCTTTTTCTATACGCTCTTGTGCATTTGCATACATTGGCATATTAACTTCATGTCCACCAAGTGGCAATTTTTTACCAAAAACAATACCACCTTTTACATCAATACCACCACCTAGTGCAGTAAATATAGCTTGTGCACGACGTAATTGAAAATCATTTTTAGCAAATGTAGAACGACGTCCTTGATAATATACTGATTGTGGTGCATTTGCCATAAACTCTGAAGATATACGACAAATATCTTTTGCAGGAATTCCTGTTATTTTTTCAGCCCATTCTGGTGTATATTCATTTTCTAAAATATGATTTTTATACTCTTCAAAACCATTGAAATTATTTTCTACATAAGTTCTATTATATGTTTGATGTATAATTGCTTGATATGTTAAAGCTAATACAAAAGCTAAATCCGTTCCTGGCTTAATAGCCAAATAGTCATCTGCATGAGCAGCTGTATTTGTAAATCTAGGGTCAACAACTACCAACTTAGTGCCTCTTCCTCTAGTTCTTTTAAACAAATCCATAGTATCAGGGGTTACAATAGCTTCTGCACGATTTGC
>CAZBPU010000106.1:0-6699 GCA_964493845.1 uncultured Sulfurospirillum sp. | reverse complement strand
ATGCCACGAATTGCATTTAAAGAAGTAACAGAATTTTATAGAGATAGTATAGCTTTAATCATACCAAGAAAGATGGATTTAGAATCTTTACATGTAGAACTTCCAAAGGGAGTATTACCACTTGCTATTGAGGGGGAGAAGTATCTACATGAAGCTCATTTTATGACGCTTATTCAAACTAGTGGAAATCCAGTTATCTTTTATACAGATTTTATCTCTAAGGGAACAGGAGATGTAATACGTATTATAAATGATATATTTAAGAAAAAGTATAACAAACAAGCTATATTTATCTGTAAAGATGAAGATGAATTAAAACAAGCTATAACAAATGTAGTTCCGATTAAAGAGTGTATATATGGGATTAATGAAGAGGGATTGAACAAACGTGAAATATTCTCTGCTCGTTTATCTTATTTAGTAGGTGAAGATGATTTAGGTACAGTAAAAACTGGAGAACATGTTCACTATGGAAATATAACTATCAATACTGATACATGTACACTTTGTTTAAGTTGTGTTGGAGCATGTAATGTACGAGCATTGACAGCACATCCAGAAGACAATACTTTACGATTTAATCCTTCAATTTGCACCAATTGTACTTATTGTGAAGTTGTTTGTCCTGAAGCTAACTGCTTAACAGTAATCAAAGATGAAATTAACTTAAATCCAGACTATTTTAAACAAAATGTAAAAGCAACAGATGAGATATTTGAATGTATTGAGTGTGGTGTTGGATTTGCTACAGTTAAATCAGTTGAAAAAATTGCAAATATGATGATACCAATTTTTGGTAATGATGAAATAAGAATAAAAACACTTTATTGTTGTGCAGATTGTAAGCCAAAAGTGATGTTACAAGCACATATAGATGAGAGGAATGCGTAGATGATAAACAAAGAAAAAGTTAATGGTGCAAGATCACTATATTATGGATTTTTTAGTAAGATGCTTGTTTTTACAGAGAGTAAAGATAGGTTTAATGGTCTAAAAGAAGCACTAGATGTAATGATATCTAATCCAATGGATGAAAATTCTGCTGAAGCACTTAAAGAGATAAAAGACTTTATTGAGGCAGGTAACTTTGATGCACTTGTAGATGAGTACGATGATATCTTTCATAATCCAGAAAGTAAGGTGGTTAGAAACACAGCTTCTTTTTATGATGAAGGTGTAGAGAGTGGTAAAAAAAGATTAGAAGTAAAAAACTTTTTAGCAAAAACGAAGATAAGAAGAGATGAGAAAAATTTTAAAGAGCCTGAAGATAGTGTAGGTTTTTTAGTTACTTTCATGCATGAGTTAGTAGAGCTAATAATCAAAGGTGAGAACTCTTACGATACTCTACAACACTGTTTGTTTACAGAGATAATAAATGAGTTTATAGATGAGTATATTGAAGCATTGTATGAAAATGAAAAATCAAATGCTTATAAATCAGTAGCTGTCGTACTAAATGCTTTTATAGAGTTTGAGAGACTATATTTTGATGTTACAAAACCAGCACCAAAAGAGAAGATAGTTAAACAAACCGAGCCTTGTGAGTTTATTAGTGATGAAGAGGCAGCAAGAAGAAAAAGAAATCGTGAAGCAAAAGCAGCAGATTCTATAGTAAAAGCATGTGCAATTCCAGAAGAGAATTTTGCAGGAGAAGAGGAAGAAGGGGACCTTTAAGAATATGCTTATTTCTTGAAGAGGTTTAGAGAGTAGATAGTGTCTATTCTCTAAACTTCTTGGTGTCAAGAGGTAAATTTTAAGCAAGGAGGATTGTATGCGAGAGAGTAGAAGAAGCTTTCTAAAGAAAGCAGCCGTAGTTGGTACAGTAGCCACAGTTGGTACAGTAGCAGCAACAGCAAGCACAGGTAGCTCATACAGTTCAAATGGCGTTGTTGTAGGTAAGTCTCCAAAAAAAGAGATTACTTACAAGAAAACTAAAGCTTGGGATGATTTTTATCGTTCAGCTTTGTAAAAATTAGGAGAGGTGAGTATGACAAATACTACTCAAAATGCTCTTTCTACTAAAATAGGTAGAAGATCGTTCCTTAAGATGGCAGCTGTAGCTGGTGCGTTTGGCGCAACTAGTTCATTTGCAAGTTCTAAAGTAACAAGAGCAGCAACAGAAGATGAGGTAAAAAACCCATTTCCTGGATCTAAGAATGTAAGAACAATCTGTACTGCGTGTTCAGTTGGTTGTGGTATTACAGCAGAGGTTCAAAATGGTGTTTGGGTTAGACAAGAGGTAGCACAAGACCACCCAATTAGTAAAGGTGGACATTGTTGTAAAGGTGCTGATATGATCGATATGGTCAGATCAGAGGTAAGACTTAAGTATCCAATGGTTAAAGAGGGTGGTCAATGGAAGCGTATCAGTTGGGATACAGCTTATGACAGAATCTCTAAAAAACTAAATAGCTTAAGAGAAAAAAGTGGACCAGATAGTACAATCTTTTTAGGTTCAGCAAAAATGAGTACAGAGCAAGCATATTATTTTAGAAAATTTGCTGCAATGTATGGGACAAACAATATAGATCATCAAGCTAGAATTTGACATAGTGCAACAGTCGCCGGTGTGGCGAATACATGGGGTTATGGCGCTATGACTAACTCACTTGGAGATATCCAAAACGCAAAAGCAATTATTATCTTTGGAGCGAATCCAGCAGTAAACCATCCAGTAGGATTTGGTCACTTCTTGAAAGCTAAAGAGAGAAATAATGCACAAATTATCGTTGTAGATCCAAGATTTACAAAAACAGCTGCAAAAGCTGATTATTATGCACAAATCAGACCTGGTACTGATATTCCTTTTATGTATGGTATGCTAAATATCATCTTTAAAAATGGTTGGGAAGATAAGAAATTTATCAACGACCGTGTTTATGGAGTTGAAGATATTAGAAAAGAAGCAGCTAAATGGACACCAGAAAAAGTAGCTGATGTTACAGGTGTTTCAGTTGAAAAATTGATGCAAATCACTAGGGTTTATGCTAAGTCTACTCCAGGTACTCTTATCTGGGCAATGGGACTTACTCAACACTCAATTGGTTCATCTAACACTCGTATGGCTCCGATTCTACAACTTTGTCTTGGAAACATGGGTGAAGAAGGTGGTGGAACTAACATTCTTCGTGGTCACGATAATGTTCAAGGTGCTACTGATATGTGTTGTCTTTCACATACACTTCCTGGTTACTACGGACTTAGTGCTGGATCATGGAAATACTTCGCAAAATCTTGGGGAGTTGACTATGAGTGGTTAGCTGGAAGATTTAAAGATAAAAAATGGATGAGTAAAAAAGGTTTCACACTTGCTAAATGGTACTCAGGAGTACTAGCAGGTAAGCCAGGTGAAGATAAGATTCACAATGGTGGAACTAATCTAAAAGCTCTATTTGTTATGGGTAATGGTATTACTTCTATATCTCAACAAGCAAAAGTAAAAGAGGCACTAGATAATCTAGAGCTAATCGTACTTGCTGATCCATTTGTAAATGAAGCAGCGGTTCTTACTGATAAGCAAGATGATGTATTTATTCTTCCTGCGGCAACACAGTTTGAAACTAGCGGTTCTGTAACTGCTACAAACCGTTCAGCACAGTGGAGATATCAAGTTGTTGAGCCAATGTATGAGAGTAAACCAGATCATGAAATTATGATTGAATTTTCTAAGAGATTAGGTTTTCATAAAGAGTATACTAAAGGTATGCTAATGAAAGAGAACAAAAAATCTTATAAATTCCCAGAAGATGCTACTGATGAAATCGCAAGAATTATTAAGACAATCGGACTAACTGGTTGGACTAATAAGAGACTTAAAAAGCATACTGACAATTGGCATATGTTTGATGAAGTTAGCTTAAGAGGTTCTGGTCCTATGAAGGGCGAATACTATGGACTTCCATGGCCTGTATGGACAGAAACTCATAGTGGTAGTCCAGTTCTTTATAACATTAACAGAAGTGTTAAAGAGGGTGGTATGGGCTTTAGAAATAGATTTGGTCTTGAACATAATGGACAAAATCTACTTGCAGGTAAGGGTTCAGCTCCAAAAGCCTCTTCTAATAAAGATGGTTATGCTGAAATTACTGCAAAAAATATTGAGTCAGTTCTTGGAATCAAGCTTACAGCTGATGAGAAAAAACGTATTGGTAAAAACTGGAAAGTTGATACATCCAATATAATTGCTGAAAAATGTATGGAAGCTGGAATTGCTCCTTATGGTAATGCGAAAGCAAGAGCTATTGTTTGGACATTCCCTGACAAAATTCCAATGCACAGAGAGCCTTTACATTCACCTCGTAATGATCTTGCTAAAAAGTACCCAACGTACAAAGATAAAGCAAATCACTATAGAGTTGATACTAAGTATATCTCTAAGCAAGCTGAAAAAGATTGGTCTAAAGAGTTCCCTGTTAATTTAATTACAGGAAGACTTGTAAATCTAAATGGTGCTGGTATGGAAAATAGAGCAAGTAAATATCTTGCTGCATTGTCTCCTGAAATGTTCTGTGATATTCATCCAGATTTAGCATTTGAGCATGGTATTAGAAATGGTGATATGATGGCAATTCATTCTCCAGAAGGTACTAAAGTAATCGTTAAAGCTAAATTCTCATATAGTGTTAGCCCTGATAGAGTTTTCTTACCATTCCACTTTGCTGGTGTATTCCAAGGTAAAGATCTTTCAGATAAGTATCCTGAAGGAACTAAGCCATACGCTGTTGGTGAGAGTGCAAATACTGTTACTAACTACGGTTACGATATTGTTACTCAGATTCCTGAAACTAAAGGCGGATTATGCCGCATAGAAAAAGCGTAGGGGGTGAGAGATGAGTGAAATGTCAAGAATGAAATTTTATTGTGATGATGATAGATGTATAGAGTGTAACGGTTGTAGTGTTGCTTGTGCAGAGGCTCATGAGCTTCCAACAGGTATATCTAGAAGAAAAGTTATAACTCTTAATGAGGGTATTGAAGGTAAAGAATTTTCTACTTCAGTAGCTTGTATGCACTGTACAGATGCTCCATGTGAGCAAGTTTGTCCAGTTGATTGTTTCTATATCAGAGAAGATGGAATAGTTCTTCATGATAAAGATGTATGTATTGGTTGTGGTTATTGTCTATATGCTTGTCCTTTTGGAGCTCCACAGTTCCCAAGAGATGGTGCATTTGGTACTAAAGGTGCTATGGATAAATGTACTATGTGTGCTGGTGGTCCACTTGAGACTAACTCAGTTCATGAGAGAGAGCTTTATGGTCAAAATCGTATAGCTGAAGGAAAAGTTCCTATGTGTGCTGCGATGTGTTCTACTAAAGCGCTTATCGTTGGTGAAGCAGAAGAAGTTTCTAAGATTTATCGTTCTCGTATAGCTGCTAAAGGCAAAGGTGTGCAGAGTGCTCCTTATGGCTGGAGTAAAGCTTATAACGATTAATGAAAGGTTTGTAATGAAAAAATATCTATTTTTCTTTGTTGCAAGTCTATTTTTGGTATCAGCTGCATTTGCAGCTGATAGCCAGATTTGGGATGCTATGAGAATTCAAAATATCTTAGAATATGGACAGGCTGAATCTTTAAAACTTGGACCGCTATTTACAATGTTACAGGCAAACTATTTTGCTCAAATATTTTTAGCTATCTTAGTTGGAGTTCCAGCTGTTTTCTTATTGCATTACTTGGTTATTGGTGCTAAAGTTTTTTCACATGATGGAAAGAAGATTTATGCTTTTAGCATTTTTAATAGAATTGTTCACCAAATAGCAGCTATATCTTTTATAGTGCTTGTTCCAACAGGGTTTATTATGACTTTTGGAGCATATTTTGGTGGTGGTGAATTTGTTAGAATGATGAAGGACCTTCATGGTTTAGCTACAGTCTCTTTTGCGATTGTTGTAATTCCTATGTTTGTTATGTGGATTAAAGATATGTTACCTAGTTTTGATGATATCAAGTGGATGATGATACTAGGTGGTTATTTATCAAAAGTTAAAAGACCAATCCCTGCTGGAAAGTTTAATGCTGGTCAGAAGATGTGGTATTGGTTGGCAACTCTTGGTGGTATGGTTATGATTTTAACTGGTGCTACAATGTTCTTTTTGGATTTTGATATCGAAATGGTAAAATCTATTAGTGGATTATCTCAGATAGATTTACTTAGACTTGCAGCTATTGTTCATGCTTTTATGGGTATGGCTGTAGTAGCTCTTTTCTTTACACATGTATACATGTCTGTATTTGCAATTAAAGGTGCAATAAACAGTATCATTACAGGCTATAAAGAAGAAGAGGAAGTAGAAATACTTCATAGCTCTTGGTACAAAAAACTAAAAAAGAAGGGTAAGATTTAATCTTTCTCAAACCTAAGCCTACAACATTTTTTAAGGTGTTGTAGGTTATTATTTTAGACTAAATTATGCTGGTTTTTCATATCTCTAGATATAGAAATATGCAAAAATAGCAGATTAATGGAGATAGTATGGAATTAATAACAGATACAATTTTTGAAACAGAAGTAACAAAGATAAAAAATGGAAAGAAATTTACTACAAAAGATGAAGTTATACGTGAAGTAAAACTAGAGTTAGTAGTAAATGGTAAGACTGTAGGTGCACTTATGGCAGTTTCGGTTGACCTCGAAGAGTTAGCAGTTGGTTATCTTATGAGTGAAGATATCATACAAGATGTAAAAGATATAGAAAAAA
>CAZBPU010000105.1:5641-6732 GCA_964493845.1 uncultured Sulfurospirillum sp. | reverse complement strand
TCATGAACTCTTCCTCAAAAACTCTTCAAGTATATCCAAGCCTTCATTTAAGTCTATCTGATGAAAAACCAAATCAAAACCATAAGATTGGTACTTAGGAACTAAATCTTCACTAGCCTCACCAACAGAAAGATTGCCACCAATAACAAAAACAACATCTTTTAGCTCATACTCTGCACGTAAAAACTGCAACTCACGACACCAACCCTCAGCTTCACCATTTAGTGAAGAGATAAGAAGAACATCAGCATCAGTCTCAACAACTGCATCTATAAACTCTTCCAAATATGTATTTACTCCTAGATTAAAAACCTCAAAACCTCTAGCTTGTAATGAAATATCTATCAATCTATTTGCAACTACATGTATATCATTGCCCACTACCCCTGTAACTACTTTTAACATACCATACCTATTTATTTAATATACCTAATTTCTTATGGACATTTTAGCTAATTTATTTTTAAGTTTTGATATAATCATACTTATGAAAAATAAAATCAAAAAATACCTTAAAGAAATATCAATTTTCTTCATACTTATATTTATCATGAGTAATGCTATTAGTCTCTATAGAAGTACTGATTTAAATAAAATTCCACTTGAATTATCCAAAGTTTCTTTAATTGAAAACAAGCACTACATAATAGATAAAACAAAACCTATAATGATACACTTTTGGGCAACTTGGTGTCCTATTTGCAAAACAGAAGCATCAAATATACAGACTATTTCTAAAAACTTTCAAGTTATAAGTATTGCTACACAATCTGGAAATGATGATAAAATAAAAAAATATCAAAAAGAAAATGGTGTAGATTTTATGGTAATCAATGACATAGATGGCTCTCTTTCAAAAAAGTTCAATATCAGTGTATTTCCTACAACAATTATCTACGATAAAAATCAAAAAGTAACTTTTAGTGATGTTGGATACTCTACTACATGGAGTTTATGGCTTAAAATGATATGGGCAGGATTATAATGCAAGCAAAGATATAAAAATAACTAACAAAAGCGATGTTTACCTAAAAAACTTATAAAAAATGGGCAACATGTAAAAGTTTTTAACATAATTATGGCAATATTAA
>CAZBPU010000105.1:0-5541 GCA_964493845.1 uncultured Sulfurospirillum sp. | reverse complement strand
GTTTTGCAAAATAAGAGGAGTAAATAATGGATTTTTTTACAGCAGATTTATGTGATAAGTATGATGATAAAGTACAAATTTTAGGAGTTGGTTTTAACTCTTATGGTGGTCTTTCAAAGTTTAGTGGACAAATAGCTACTTGCAAGCTAAAAGATAACAATGCAGAACTTATAAAACTACTTAAAAGTGAAGGTAATGGAAGAGTTTGTGTAGTTGACGTGTCTGCAAAATATGTTGCTGTCGTAGGCGATAAGTTAATGGCTTTTGCAAAAGAAAACAATTGGAGTGGTATCATAGTAAATGGTTATATTAGAGATACACAAACTACAAAAGATATAGATGTAGGACTTCTTGCACTTGGAACTTGCCCTAAAAAAGCACCTATTAAAAACAGTGGGAAATGTGGAGTAGATTTGAACTTTGCAAACGTAAAGTTTATAGAAAATGACTATCTTTATGCTGATAGTGATGGAGTAATAGTATCAAATCAACAGCTTTACATGTAACTCTCATTTTAACTCTATTTTTAGGTTGTGCAAAAGAGCCACAGCCTTTACATGTAAACACTCTTTATGATGTTATATCTTCTTTAAATATGAACAAAAAAGAGTCCAAAATACTATCAAATGAAATGATGAAGTTTTCTTCACATCTTAAAGATGAGTATAAGTTAGTAAAACCACCTTTGTATCATAATTTTTTAGTCAATATTGGAGTAAAGAAACGTGGACTTTGCTGGCATTTTGCTTATGACATGTTAACCCATGCAAAAAGTCTACATCTTTCAAGTTTTGATTACTACATTGGTGGAGCCAATATAAACGACTACTGGGAAGAGCACAATACACTGATTGTTACATGCAAAGATTGTAGATTTGAGGATGGAATAGTTTTAGACCCTTGGAGAAATTCTGGAGTTTTATACTTTTCTAAAGTAAAAGATGATAAAAGTTACTCTTGGAGCCAACGCGGAGGATTAAGATGACAAAAGAAAAATTTATACACGATACACAAACCGTACTAAAGTTTATACAAATATATTGTGAAGACAAACACAAAGATGAGCCAAAATTTGATGGAAAAGAAGATTTAATTTACAATAATGAACCTTTACATGTAGAGATAAAATATCACTTGTGTTCTGCATGTAGAGATACTTTTTATCTCTCATACCACAATCTTCAAGAGTGCCCTCATGAAGAAAAACCAAGTTGTAGAAAGTGTCCTAAGCCTTGCTATGATCGACCTGACTGGAAACATGTTGCAAAAATCATGAAATATAGTGGAATGAAACAAGGTCTATTAAAAATAAGAAAACTTTTTAAATTTAAATCAAAATAAATTTTATTTATAATTAAATATCAAATTACTTATAGTTATTATAATTTTTTGACATAGGTCATTGAATAAGTAAATATAAAGGAATATAATTCTATCAAAGTTGATTATTGGTAATGTTTATTTTACTTTTGATTTCTTTTATCTTGGTTAGAGGTTTGAGTAGTATTACTACTCTTTAAAACTTAGTTTAAAACTAAGTTATAAGTATGATAGGAGTTTTTTATGTCCTGTAATACGGAGAAAAAAGTCAAAAAATCTATGTGGTTTGTCCTTTTACTGATAGTAATAGGCGGTATATTAGGATTATTGACTTCTTTTGGTGTTGCTGTAGGTGTTCACCAGACTTCTGGGGAGAAGTTTTGTACAATGTGTCATACGATGCAACCTATGGCCGATGCATATCGAGCTGATGTCCATGGAGGAAATAATTCCAAGGGATTGAAAGCCGAGTGTACAGACTGTCACTTACCTCATGATGGTTTAGCAAAGTATTTATTTGCTAAAGCTCAAACTGGCTTGCATGATATTAGAGTGGAAAACTTTGGTGATCCAAAATCTATTGATTGGGAAGCAAAGAGGAAACATGCTAAACATTTTGTTTATGATTCAGGATGTATGAGTTGTCACGTAAACTTGCGTGAAGCAACTACTGCAAATCCTAAGAGTTTTATCGCTCATAAGGAGTATTTTGAAAAAAGAACAGATAAAAAGTGTGTCGAGTGTCACAAAAATGTTGGTCATCATATTCTTGGTGATTATATTAATAGATAAATTCAATCTACAAAAGGGAGTATATAAAAATGCTTAAGAGATTGTTAATAATACTTGTAGTTATTGCTTCGGGCTCATTTGCTGCAAGTGTTGGAGATGTTAGTTCTGTTAAAACTTTAAAAGTTGAAAGAGGTCTAACAGAAGCAGGTAAAAGTTGTATAGAGTGTCATGCTAAACTAACTCCTGGTCATGTAAATGACTGGAAAAGTAGTAGACATGGACATGTAGGTGTTAGCTGTATTGATTGTCATAGTGTTAAAAAAGACAATCCAATGGCTGGACAAAACTGTGATGGTGTTAAAGGAACAGATATCTATGTTTCAGTTTTAGTTAGTCCTAAAACATGTGAAAGATGTCATCCAAATGAAGTTCACGAATTTCAGCAAAGTGGTCATGCTCGTGCAGCACTTCAAATTCGTTCAAAAGATAGTATGCAAGCACTTATGCATAAATTTGAAGGAAGAAATCATCCAGATTTAAAAGATTCTCCAAATGCAACTGGCTGTATGCAATGTCATGGTTCAATTATAGAGCTTGATAAAAGTGGTAGACCGACCGCTGAAACATGGCCAAACTATGGTATTGGTAATGTATATCCAGATGGTGGTGTTGGAAACTGTAAATCTTGTCACTCTGGACATAAGTTTTCAATTGAAGAAGCAAGAAAACCTGCAGCATGTGCATCTTGTCACTTAGGACCTGATCATCCAGATATTGAGATTTATAATAACTCAATGCATGGTCATATCTTTAATGCTGAGGGAAGTACTTGGAAATATGATAGTGCTCCAGATGCATGGGAACCAGGCGATTACAGAGCTCCAACGTGTGCAACTTGTCATATGAGTGGTATAGGTAATCTTAAAACAACTCACAATGTAAGTAGAAGACTTAAGTGGAATATTTGGGCTCCTATTTCAAAAACTAGAGAGGGTGGTTATGAAACTGCTGTTAAAGATTTTGAAAATGGAAAGATTACAAAAGGTAATCCTTTAGCTGGACACCCAGAAGGAAGTAAAGCTGCTCGTGGTGAGATGGAACAAGTGTGTAAATCTTGTCACTTAGCTACTCATACTAAAAACTTCTTTAAAATGGCAGATAAACATGTAGAATTATATAATACATATGCTACTGATGCTAAGAAGATGATTGATGAGTTAGGTAAAAAAGGTCTAATGAAAAAAGACAAATGGGCAGATGAAGCATTTAAAACTTGGTATCATATTTGGCATCATCAAGGTCGTCGTATGAGACAAGGAGCACTAATGGGTGGACCTGATTATGCTCATTGGCATGGTGTGTTTGAACTTCAACAAGATATTAGAGTGTTGGAAACGATTTATAATCGTAGAATTAAAACAGGGAAAATAGAAGAGTAAAATCTTAAATCTCTGTACATCAAGAAAAAAAAGATTAATCTTCTTTTAAAAGGGAGGACTTAAATGTCCTCCTTATTTTAATATTTAAGGATATAACGTGTCAAATTGGTTTATTAAATTTTTATTTTTATCTGTACTTATTAGCTCATTTTCATTTAGCTCAGAAGTTTTAGTTGTTTTAAATGGAGAAAACATAACAACTGATGTTGCGCCAAAAGATTTTAAAAATCTTGATAAAAAAATACAAAAACAAATAGTCAATCGACTTATTGAAAAAAGACTAGCTAGTGATTATGCACTTTCAACAGACATAATAAACACAAAAGAGTACAAAAAAACATTGGAACATGTTTTACAAATGAGTTCTGATAAAAATGAAAATGAAAATTTAGCAAACTTATTCAAAAAAAATGCTTCAATAAAAGGCTATACAACAGAACAATTAAATAGTAAAAAAGGACTTTTAGCATTTGATTTTCTACTAAATGATTATGCCGAAAAACTAAATCTTACAGACAAACAATTAAAAGATTACTATGAATCACAAAAATATAAGTATGATACACCAGCAACAAAAGAACTCTTAACTATTGTAGTTGACGACAAGAACTTAGCAAAAGACATCATAAAGCAATTAGAAAACTCAAAAGATAGTCTAGAGTTATTCTCAAAACTTGCTAGCAAATACTCTTTAGCTCCATCAGCAAAAAACTATGGTTATTTTGGAAAAATTCCAGTAAATAATCTAAATGACTCTATGAGACCAGCTTTAAAAGATTTAAAGAAAAATGAGTTTGTAAAAACTCCAATCAAAACAGAATTTGGTTATCAAATTTTTTATATTTTAAATGATATACCTGAGTATAATAGTAATTTTGAAGGAGTAAAACCTCAAGTGAAGGATGAACTTTTAAGAAAAAAAGTAAAAATCTGGGCTATGAAAACAATAGCTAATTTAAAGAAAAAAGCAATTATACAAATAAAATAAAGGAGTGCTAAAATACTCCTTTAAAATAAATATTTCTATACATAAGCTAAACTTTTAATTTTTATTTTGATATTATACTCTTATGAAAAATAAAATATCTATAGCTATATTAACATCGGGTGGAGATAGTGCAGGTATGAATCCTGCTATTAAAAAGTTTGTTGATTACTGTTTTGATAAAAAAGTACAACCTTACCTCATATATGATGGTTTAGAAGGTCTAATAGACAATAATATAAAAAAAGCAACATATAGTAATGTCTCTGGAATAATGCATGAGGGTGGAACAAAAATAAGGTCTTCAAGGTCGAAAAGATTTTATGAAAAAAAATACAGAAAAATTGCATATGAAAATCTACAAAAACAAGAAATTAATAAATTAGTTGTTTTAGGTGGTGATGGTTCTTTTAGAGCTTTAAAACAATTTTATGATGATTTTGGTATAGAATTTGTTGCTATTCCTGCTACTATTGATAATGATATATTTGGTACAGATTACTGCTTAGGAGTTGATACTGCACTTAATATGATAAGACATGCGACTGATGCTATAAGAGATACCTCTGCTTCATTCAAAAGAGCATGTATAGTTGAAACTATGGGAAGAGATTGTGGATATTTAGCACTTATATCAGCTATTACTTGTGGAGCAGAAGTTTGTATTATACCTGAGTTAGAGTATGATTTAAATTCTCTTTCAAAGAAACTAAAACACGAGTTAAAAAATGGAAGAAAATATATCGTAGTTATAGTATCAGAAGGTACAAATAAAACTCAAGAACTTTTAAAATGGTTAGAAAATGATGTAAAAATAGAGTCAAGAATAACAGTTTTAGGCTATATACAAAGAGGTGGAAATCCAACAGTATATGATAGACTTATGGCAACGAAATTTATAATAAATGCTATAAATAAACTCGTAGATTCTACTTCTAGAGATGGATTAGTATTAGTATATAAAAATTCTCAATTTAAATTTGTTACTATTGACTATATTAACTCTAACAAATTTACAATAGACGAAGAACTATTAAAACTAGCATCTAAAATGGTGAAATAATT
>CAZBPU010000104.1:0-6773 GCA_964493845.1 uncultured Sulfurospirillum sp. | reverse complement strand
ATAAATCTGTTCGTCAAATAGCAACCGAGAACGGTATCACTCACGGTGCTATTCAGCGACGTACTAAAAAAGAGGGATGGCTTAGAGTTGATATAAATGATATTATCAAAGATAAAGCTCTTGTAGGGAAAAAATCTATTCTAGGACCAGTTGCACGTCGAAAAGTAAAAGAGATCATTGAAATATTAGGTGAACATATCTCACCACTAGATGAACCCTTGATAGCAATATTTGCTAAAAGTTATGAAACCTGGATTGAATGCCAGTTGGAACTAGACCAAGATGGAGCAACAGCAGTGAGTTCCAAAGGTGGTTCTTACATCTCAGCTATGAAAAATGTTTCAAAGATGGAGGAGAAGACTTTGATTAATTTAGCTAATCAATTAGGATTATCTATCTCAGCACGTAAGAGAATGGGACTTAATACCAAATTTGACCAGCAAAGTAATTCATTATTCGATATAGGCAAGGAAATCGGGGAGCTTAAATTAGATGTGTAAAATTCAAAAAGCTGATTACCGTATATGTTAATTAAATGAAGAAGGCTTATTATGAAAAAACATTTACAAGACACCTCTCTGATTTAAAGAATGTTGCCACCAAACAGAGAGACGATATAAGATTTAATAAGAAAATGGGGATAGCATATATCGTTATCATAGAGAAATTAAAACATTTTGAGGGTGAACTAGCTGGTCAGTCTGTAAAGTTGGAGGATTGGCAACGAAAGGCACTTGCTATATGCTTTGGTTGGCAAAAGAAACGCTTAGATAAAGATGGAAAACCTCTCTTGAGAGATGGTAAGGAACAGTGGGTAAGACGATTTAATACAGCCTTTTGGTTCTTGAGTCGTAAAAATGGTAAATCTCTTCTAGCATCTGGTGTAGGTGTAGCCGAATCTATCCTCACTCAAGAGAAAGGAAACCAAATCGTATGCTTTGCAACCAAAAAAGACCAAGCAAAAATTGTATGGAACGGTTGTTCAAAGATGGTTCAATCAAATAAAGAGCTTAAAAATAATTCAAATATTGCCTACTCCGTGATAGATATTGCACCAACCAATACGACTATTAAAACATTAGGTCGCGACTCAAAAAATGAAGATGGTCTTAATGTTGGTTTTGCAATAGGTGATGAGATACACGCTCACCCCGATAGAACGATGATAGAAGTTATCCGTTCCTCTCAGGGTGCAAGAGTCCAACCTATGATGTTTTATATAACAACAGCAGGATTTGACACGGCATCGGTAGGATTTACAGAGTATGAGTATGCCAAAAAGGTTATGGATGGCGATATTGAAGATGATAACTATTTTGCATTTATATGCGAACTAGATGAAGATGATGACCCATTTGATGAAACTGTTTGGTACAAAGCAAATCCAAACTTAGGTATCTCAAAAACATGGGACTATATGCGAATTCAAGCTAAAGAGGCAAAACAAAGAACTGAAACACTCAATAACTTCTTAGTAAAAGATTTAAACAGATGGGTGAATGCGTCTGAACATTTTATTAAGCGTGAAGATTGGGAAAAATGTGGAGTGGATGAGATAGATTTGTCTCAAGCAACAGGTATTCTTTTAGGATTAGATTTGTCAAGAACCGATGACTTTACAGCAGTAGCAAAAACTTATCTTCTACCAAATAACCGTTTTCATACAACTCAGCATTATTATATACCAAAAGATAATGTAGATAAAAGAGCCACTGAATTAAGAATTCCTCTTCAAAAATGGATTTTAGAGGGTCTTATAACAGCAACACCCGGACCAACGATTGATTATGACTATATACAAAAAGATATATTAAAAGATATAGAAGATGGTGTGAAAGAGTTATGCTATGACCCATACAGTGCGGTAACATTGATTTCAAACATAGAGAAAGAAAGTGCATTCGATGGGTGCATACAGATAAGACAGGGGTATTTAACTATCAGTGAACCAACATTTAACTTTAGAGACTATATAAAAAGTGGTGCATTAACCCACGATAGAAACCCAGTAACAAGATGGATGGTTTCAAATATGTCAGTGGTCAATGATGCAAATGGAAATATAAAACCCGACAAAACCAAAGCAAACCGAAAGATAGATGGATGTGCAGCTATCATAAACACACTAGCTCGTGCTATCGCTTATGAACCAGAGGAAGAAAATATTTATGAAATCCGTGGGGTTAGGAGGGTTTAGCGTTTTTGAAATGTTTGTGAAAGTACAAATCGGTGGCTCAAAAAAATTAAAAACAACTTAAATTTTCACAACAAGGTCACGCCACGCAATGTTTTCGTAATTTGTTAATAAATTTGTATATAGTCCCCTTATGCAAATTTTTAAATACATAACAGCCCTTTATATCTTTTTCGCATTGTTACTTTTAGCTTTAGCAACAGCAGTAGCTATTTCGTATGAGCCATTTACGAACTATGCTTACTCTTTTGCTCTGGTTCTTCACTCGTTTGCTATCTTTTATGCTTATATTCTTGCATTACAAAAAGGAGTAAACGATGAACTTTATTAAAAATATGATGAATTATGATAGAAAAGCTAATATATCTCAAGCTTCAAATGGCATAGGTCGAAGTGTTCTCTTAGGTGGTTCTTCAATAACAGCTGATAATGCCCAAAAAATAGCTACTGTATTATCTTGTATTAATATAAAGGCTAATGCACTAGCCGTTATCCCTATTAAAATATATAAAAGAACAGCAGAGGGAAAAATAGAAGATAGAGAAAATCCCCTTTATAATTTACTTAAATATGAACCAAACCCAAACCTTATAGCATCACTTTATAAAAAAATAATATCTCAAGACTTAGACCTTAGAGGAAATCACTACTCTCAAATCATACGAAATGGTTTAGGGGAAGTTGTAGCACTCTATCCTTTGGTCGCAGATAAGATGGAGATAGCCTTTCTTGATGGAAAGAAAATCTTTAAATATGAAAATGCAGTTATCAAAAATAGTAAGATAATGCACCTCTACGATATACCAGATAACACAGGATTAAAAGGTATCTCTCGTATAGAATATGTAAAAGAGACTCTTGATTTTGCAAATTCTACCTCTAAACATGGAAATAAACTTTTCAAAAACTCAGCGATGCCAACAGGTTCTTTTGAGATGGACGGTTCATTGTCTCAAGATGCTCACAATCGTTTAAGAGATGATTTAGAGTTAAGTTATAGTGGTGCGTCCAATGCAGGAAACACTTTGCTACTTGAACAGGGTTTATCATTTAAACCTCTTACTCTTTCAAATTCTGATTCAGAGTGGTTAGAATCTCGTAAATTTAACCGTGAAGAGTTATGCGCTATCTTTGGTGTTCCAAGCTCTATGATAAATGATACTGCAAATGTAGCTTATGGAAACTTAGAACAAAAATATTTAGAGTTCTATACAGGAACTGTCTTTCCTCTCACAACCATAGCCGAAGAACAGTTTCGCTTATCTCTCCTTACTCCAAAACAGAAACTTACAACAGTTATCAAGTTTAAATATAACACGATGCTTAGAGTAGATGCAGATACAAGAGCAAAATATTATAAAGCACGTTTTGATATGGGTTCTATATCTCCAAATGAGATTAGAGCCTATGAAGATGAAGCAAGTTTTGAAGATGGTGATGAACACTATGTTCAACTCAATCTTTCAACAGTTAAAAATATAAATAATGGAGGAGGTAAAAAAGATGAACATAATAACAATTGATGGTCAGATAGGCAGCTGGGAAGTGGACGCTCAAGAGATTATTCAAAATATTAACAATATGAGTGGAGATATTACAGTTCACTTAAATTCAGTCGGTGGAAGTGTTATAGATGGTATCTCTATCTATAATGCTCTCAAAGAGTATGACAAAGGAACTGTAACCGTAGAGATAGGCGCAGTTGCTGCAAGTATCGCATCTTATATCGCATTAGCTGGTGATAAGGTCGTAGCAAAAACAAACTCTACTTTCATGATTCATCTTGCATGGTTACCTGCCGTGGGTAACTATATAGATTTACGAAAAACAGCAGATATTAGTGAGGGCTTATCCTCTATCATCGCTAACGCTTATGTAGCCAAAACAGGTATGCAAAAGAGTGAAGCTATCGCATTGATGGAACAAGAAAGCTTTTTCTTTGGTGCAGAGATGATGGAAGCTAAGTTTGTCGATGAGATAGTGACTATTGAAGCATCAACAACAAAAGCCGAAGCATTCGCACTCTCATTAGAGAGTTTAAAAGCGTGTAATAGTGCGATTTATGAGCACCATAAAGAGCTAGACTTTGAAGCAGTTGCAAAACTTCTTCCTCAACCACAGATGAAAATAGACCTTTCAGCTCAAGAAAAAAGAGAGAGATCTATTCAAATTTTACAAAAGGAAACAGAATGTCACTAGAACAACTAAGAAATACAAGAGCCGAAGCACTAGAGGCTATGAAAACATTTAACGATGCAAATGCAACGATGACACCAGAACAAGTAGTTGAGTTTACAGCACTTCAAGCAAAGTTTGATAAAGCAAATAGAGATGTAAAACTAGAAGAGGCACAAGATAAATTAAGACAAGATGTTGAAGACATAATCCCAACAACTCCAAACGTTGCTGGTGCAAATGCTGAATATACAACAAGCTTTGATAGCTATTTAGCTGGTCAAAATATGTTAGATGCAGTAGCTTCAATGACTGAGGGTATTGATGTTGATGGTGGTTATATCGTTCCAGAGTCTTATCAAAAAACAGTAGTTATGAAACTAAATACATTAAGTGCCACTCGTAGCATCTCTACCGTGATAGGAACAGATTCTACTCGTAATATTCCAACAGAGGGTGATGCTCCTACTTTTGAATGGGTAGAAGAAACAGGTGCTTATGGAGAAACAAAAACTACATTTGGCAACAAACAGTTAGGGGCGTGGAAACTAGGTGGTATCATCAAAGTATCAGAGGAACTTTTACAAGATAATAAAATTAATTTTGATTCTTATATGGCTGGTCAGATAGCAAGAGGGATAGACAAAGCTGAAGCTCCAGCATTCGCAGTAGGGGATGGTGTAAATAAACCAAAAGGATATGTAATCTCTTCTCCAGTAGGTGCTAGTTCTACAACTTCAGCAGTTGATGCTGTAACAGCTGATGAGCTTATTGATATTTACTATGACTTAAAAGAGGAGTATCGCCAACGTTCTAAATGGAGAATGACAGATAAAACAGAAAAAGAGATAAGAAAACTCAAAGATAGTGATGGTAATTATATTTATGGCAAAGCACTTGCTGAAGCTGAACGTGCAACTCTTTTAGGTCGTGCTATTGTTATAGACAACTCTATGCCAGAGATGGGTGCAGGAAATAAATTTATAGTTTTAGGTGATTTTGCATCATTTCAAATTGGTGACCGTGGTTCTATGTCTGTTCAAAGATTAAATGAGCTTTATGCAGGAAACGGTATGGTAGGTTTCAAAGTTCATAAACGTGTTGATGCAAAAGTTATTATCGAAGAGGCATTTAATGCTGGTAAAAATGCAGACAAATAACATAGAGATATAAGATGCAGTTAGTTCAGATAGTAGAACCAACAAAAACAACAGTTACTCTCATAGAAGCAAAAGCTTTTTTGAGAGTGCTAAGTGAAGATGATGATGCACTGATTACCGATATTATAGATTCAGCGCAGGAACACACTCAAGATATTTTAAACAGACAACTAGAAAGAGCCACTTATGAGCTATATGCAGATGATTTTATATCTAAACTACCAAAAAATCCCATAAGTTCAGTTGATAAGATTGAATATATGAACTCTCAAGGTGATTATGTTGAACTTGATAGCAGTTCCTATTATATTTATGAAAAAAATGGTCTCTCCTATATAGATTACTATATAATTCCAAGTGCAAAAGCACATCAAAAAGCTATAAAAATAACTTTCACTTGTGGATATAGTAAAGTTCCATCACCTATAAAATCTTATATGAGAGTGAAGATAGCGACCTATTACGAACATCGTGAAGAGTATGTTATAGGTGTAAATATATCTACATTTAACAACGATTTTATAAACAATCTTATCAAATCATACAGAGTAAGACCGTGAGAACTGCATCTCTAAGGCATAAAGTAAGGTTTCAAGAGTTAGGAACTGATACAGATGATTTCGGAGAACCATCTAGTGAGTGGGAAGATATTGAACAACCCTATCAATACGTTCAGATTATCCCACTCAATGGGTCAGAGAAATATCAAAGTAAGCATTTAAACGCCGAAGTAAATCATAAAATCCGTATGAGATACAGAGCAGGTTTAAATTCTAGTATGAGAGTGGTTTATGGGGAAAGAATATTTGAAATAGATGCTGTTTTGAATGTTTATGAGAGAGATAGGGAGTTGCATATTATGGTTGTGGAGGTTGTTTGATACTAATAGTGTTTTTTTTTAATAAAATATGCTATACTTCAATCAAGAAGTTGGTCTTCTGATATAAAACCATCGGAGTTCGTTTTGGACGTCACGCTAAGGATTGCATCTGCAAGGCATTAGCCAACACCCGTAAACCGTGCTAGTAATTGGTCTAGCACACTCTTAATGTCGTGAAGCGGGGTTACGACCAGTACATAAGTTTACTTATGTTAGCCCTTGATGGTTTTCAACTGCTATCGTCCTGCTTCCATCTTTATCGCGATTAGGGATTGTGAGACACGCTTACTTGATTTATCAGGTTTGTTTACCCGTTCGGAGGTTTAAAGTGTTCTTGCCCCTTGTCCTTTTAATCAGATTCTTT
>CAZBPU010000103.1:0-6926 GCA_964493845.1 uncultured Sulfurospirillum sp. | reverse complement strand
TCATATGTTACGATGCTCTTCCACATCTTGATGGTCTTCACACTGTTTTTGGTGCAATTGACCCAAGTGATGAAGAAAGTATGAAAGTTCTTGATTCAATAGAACAAAATGACAAAATAGTAAGTATAGAGATTAAAGAGTCTTTATAATTAAAACTATAGGTTGTTGGACATAGCTCCAACAACTTTTCCCAATACCGTTATATCTTCTATATTTACTATCTCATCAGAGTATGATTCATTGTCAGATACTAAAGCTACTGTTCCGTCTAATTTTAATTGTAACCTTTTTACAAAAATACCTGCTGGAGTTGAAACAATATAAATACCGTTTCTATTTGGATTTACGCTGTTTCTATCCATAAAAAGTATATCACCGTTATTTAAAGTTGGCTCCATTGAATCTCCAACTACATTCAAAGCATGTATATTTTTAATAGCATGTTTTCCACCAAGACGATTTACCATCTCTTCATCTAAAGTTAAAAATTCACTCTGCTCATCATAGTTTAAAGCTCCTCCACCTGCACTTGCGTATATATCTTTAAAATAGTGTATTTTTTCAAACTTTTCACTCTCGTTTGCAATACTTTGTACCATTTGATTAAACATAAGCCAGTTTATCGATATCTTTCGTAAAGCACAAAATTCCAATATCTCTTTGTATGGTATCTTACTTCTACTTTTCATCGTAGCTAAAGTAACTTGATTAATACTAAGTGCTTCTGCAACATCTTTATCAAATATTTTTCTACCTTTTATCTCATCAGATAAAATATCTTTGATTCTGTTCAATATCTCTTTTAAATCTGGCATTTTAAAATCCTTTTTCTAAAAATATTTCATTTTGCAATATTATTGTACCATAATTTTTATTTTATGTATACTTTTGAAATAAAATATACAAGGATATAAAATGGCAAAGAAAATACAACAAATAGAAACATATATTCAAAAATTTGAACAAGCAATGCTAAAAGTAAGTAATCTTATTTTTTAATGAACTTTCATCTTGACTTAGATGCTTTTTTTGTTTCGGCTGAAAGAATTAATAATCCTAAACTAATAGGAAAACCTGTAGCCATAGGTGGAAGAAGTGACCCATATATATTTTCAAAAAAAAGATTGAATCGAGATATAATATTTCAAAATAGTGGTGCTTTTGTTTCAGCTGTATTTATAGACAAAAATGAAGTAAACTTACCTGAGTATTTTAAAGATGAAAACAAAATAAGAGGTATAGTAACAACATCAAGTTATGAAGCCAGAAGTTTTGGAATTAAAACTGGTATGAGTATAGTTGAAGCAAAAAGTAGATGTAAAGAGCTTATAGTCATAAAACCAAATCATGCACTCTATCATAGCTTATCAAAGCAGTTACGAGAGTATATGCAAATCCATATTCCAACTATAGAACAGTTTAGTATTGATGAGTTTTTTGGGGATTTAAGCGGATGGGTTGAAGATGATAAGATATATAGTTTTTTAGATAATATAAAAAACGACATATATAAAAAATTTAAACTTCCTTGTTCTATTGGAATTGCAAAATCAAAATGGACTTCTAAACTAGCAACAGAGTATGCCAAACCTTTTGGTGTAAAAAAAATAGACAATATAGAGAAATTTATACAAGATATTCCTATAGAAAAATTTCCAGGCATCGGTAAAGCACTTCAAATAAAACTACACAAATACAAAAAGTTTACTCTTGGAGATATAAGAGAGTCTAAAACACTACTTTACTCATGGGGGAATAGTGGAAAATGTATATATGATAGAGTTTGTGGTAATGATATGGAGTCTGTGGTTGAAAAAGTGGGTAGAAAATCTGTAGGAATTTCAAGAACTTTTGATGCTATTACTGATAGGAAAGAGTTAAAAAGAAGATTTTATATACTCAATAGACATCTTATTTTTATGGTTTCTAAACTTGAATTAATACCTACAACATTAAGTTTATCTATAAAATACAAATACACCTCTAAAAGAAAACAGATAACTTTCAACCGTCTTTTAAATGAGCAATTTTTAATAGAGAGTATTATTGAAATATTTGAAGAGTTAGATAAATACTCCAATAATGAAGTTATCAAACTCTCTTTATCGTTAACAAATTTTATAAAGAAAGAAAAGTTAAATCCCTCTGTTTTAGATATACAAAGGGATATAAAACTAAATTCTCTAATGAAAAATAATCAAGAACTTCGAAGTAAATATGGTATTGATATACTTAGAAGCGCTAAAGAACTACTTTGATTTTTTTGTTGTCATTACTTTAAAATAGTACCATAAACTACCAAATAAAGAAAAAAGTATAACTGGAGCTAACCAAGGATAAGTTGAAAAATAAGTTGAAAATTTTGTTATTGCTTCACCTGCACTAAAACTTAAATATCCCAAACTTAATGACCATACAAATGCTGATAGTACATTTAAAACATTAAATTTAAAAGCAGGGTATTTTGTCATACCAATGCCCATAGGAATTAAAGTTTTAATACCATAAACAAATTTTTGAAAAAATATTATCTTATCTCCATATTTTTTCATTAAGATATGACTAAGTGCTAACTTTCTTCTATGTTTTTTCAAATAAGGCATTACTTGAGCTTTATTATAGCGACTCATATAAAAAAGAAGTGAATCTCCTATAGCATTTGCTACAAAAGCTACCGCTATAGAAGTACTCAAATCCATCTTTCCTGCATAAGACAACACACCAGCTGCAATTATAGCAACCATACCACCGCCAAGTGAATATAAAAAAAGTATTATATATCCGTAAGTAGATAATGAATCAATTACACTCTCCATACTATCTCTTCGTTAAAGAGGTTATTGTTTTTAAAAACTCTTCTACACTATATATATTACTTAAATTGTTTGATGAAACTATCTTCTGTATGCTAGCATCATTACCGTAAAGAGCTCTGTTTTTTTCATTATTATTAGATATAACTGCACCATTCAATATCGCTCCTGCAAAAAGTCCCTTGTTTTGTGAATAAGTAAATATCTCTGCACTAAAGTTAACTTCACTACTTTTATCAGTATTTACACCTATAGGTCCAGCTGATGCTGAAGCTTCAACACCTAAAGTAAACTTATCACTAAGTAACTCATTCACACTATTTTTTGTTCTAAAAACTAAAATAGTATCTGATACTTCTAATCCAAATTGAAAGCCTAAGCTTCCTCCACCTACATTTACGAAAAAAGGATAACTCCAGCTACCATCACTTTTTCTTATAGTAGCTATACCTTCTCCAGCCTTTCCTCCTATAAAAAAACCAAACTTCACTACACCAGGCACTACTACTATTGCTTGCGCTTCTTTTATGATTTTTATTGGAATACCATTTTGACTTCTAATAAGCTTTTTCATTGTGTTATTAGCTTCTAATACATCCTCTTCAACAGAGCCTGCAAATAAAACCGAAACACTAAAAACCAATAAACATATAACTAATAATCGTTTCATCTTTTCCCCTCTTTTATATAATTATAGAACAAACCTTCTTGTTCCATTAAATCTTTACTACTACCCTCTTCTACTATCTCACCAGCTTCAAGTACATAAATAAAATCTGCTTTTCTTATAGTACTAAGCCTATGAGCGATTATAATAGTAGTCTTATCTTTTAAATACTCTTCAAGAGCTCCAAAAAGTCTTGCTTCAGTATGAACATCTAAAGCTGAAGTTGATTCATCTAAAATCACAATATTTGGATTTTGTATAACCATCCTAGCAATAGAAATTCTTTGTCTCTGTCCACCTGATAGTTTTATACCATCTCTTCCTATTTTTGTTTCCAAGCCATCCTCTAAAGAATCTATAAACTCTTTTAATTGTGCTATCTCTATTGCAAAATCTAACTTTTCTTTTTCTATATTATCACCAAAAGTTAAATTTTTTGCGATTGTATCATTAAATAGTTGAGGATTTTGTAAAACTAAAAAAATATTTTCTCTAACAATATCTATCCCTATCTTTTTAACAGATACTCCATCAAATAGTATATCACCTTCTTCAATAGGATATAAACCAACTAAAAGTTGTGCTAAAGTTGTTTTACCACTACCACTTGCACCAATTATTGCTATCTTTGTACCTTTTTCAATTTTTATATTTATAGATTTTAGTATATTTCTATTTGTTTCATAGGAAAAAGACAAATCTTTTATCTCTATAGAATTTGTATTTTTATCTCTAAAAGGATTTAACCCTTTTTTGCAAACTGGCTCTATTTTTAAATCAAATATTGCATTAATTCTTTTTAATGAAGCTTGTGCATTGTGATACGCATACTGTATGTTAAGTATCTCTTGAATAGGGCTCATCATAACCCAGAGATATCCAAATATAGCTAACATTAAACCAATACTTAAATCAGAGTAAGCAACAACTAATATACTAGCAGCTCTAAAAACTTCAAAACCAGAAAGAAATACTAAAAAAGAAAATCTGCTTGCTCCATCACTTTTATATCCAAATTTTATTGAATTATCTCTCATACTCTTTGCATTTTGTATGACATTTCCAAAAAACTTCTGCTCTTTATTTATAGATTTTATCTGCACAAAAAGTTCCAATGTTTCACTAAGACTCTCACTAAAAATCTCATAAGTTCTGTTTTGCTCTTTTTTTAAAACGGATACTTTTCTTGCTATTTTTGTTGTTATCACAATTACAAAAGGATTTAGAAGAAGTATAAAAAGTGCCAATTGCCAATGAATCAATATCAAAACAACACCTACACCAATAATAGTCAAAATTGATATAATCAACCTACTGATTGCACTACCTAAAAAGTTATCAACTGTATCAACATCTATAAGAAGTTTTGAAGTTATACTACCACTTCCTAAAAACTCAAAGTCTTTTAATGAAACTTTTGAAATATGATTCAATAAATCTTCTCTTATTTTAAAAGTTACATTTTTTGAAATAATAGTAAAAAGTTTTGTCTGATAAAAATTCAATAAAAAAAACAAAAATCTAAGAACCAAAACCAATATAAGCATACAAAGAACATATACATAAGGCTCATTTACATGTCCAAATAATGAATCTATCGTTTTTACTGCAATACCAGATTTTCCTAAAAGTACTTCATCAACCAAAAGTGGCATTAAAAGAGGAACTGGCGTGCTTATTAGTACAGCTATAAAAGCTACTAAATTTGCTAGAATTAACTCTTTTTTATATTTTCTAATGTCAAGAAAAATATTTTTGAAACTATGTCTATTCATGTAAAGAATCTATTATATCTTTTATATTAAGTTGTAACTCTTTTTCTGTTAAATTAGTTGCCAATAGATAATTTATATCTTTTTCTTTTAATCTTATCAAATTTTCTTTTGTAAAGTTACTTGATGTAATACACAAAATAGCATGACTATTAGCTTGAATAAATCTTTTTTTCATCATATCAATAAACTCATAAATATTTGGATTTTTTATAGATAAATCAACAAATATTACATCTAATCTTGCTAAATCTTTTCGATAATAACTTGAACGTGGTTTATTTGCAACTTCAACACTATACTCTTTATCAAAACTTCTAATAAGATGTTTAATTCGATCTGATTCTTTTGGATTCTCACTAACAATCAAAATTCTTACTTTAGCTCTTCCTTCAAGATACTCTAACAAAGAGTACAGACGCTTATGTTCTTTACTAAACTTTGTTTCATCAAGTCCCTTTATAAAATACTTTAAAAAAGTTTTACTTGAAAAATCATCATCGATATTAGCACGTTTAAAAAAAGAACGAATTGCTGCAGAATTTTCTGCTGCTTCCCACATTTTTTTGTCAAACTCATAAGCATAACCATCAAGTTGTTTTCTGATAAATTTATCATATTTTATTGCTTCATTATCGTATATTGATACAAACTCTTTTCTGTACTCTTCTTCAAACTTTTCTAAAGAATCTTTTATACGAAGATTCTCATCTTTTAAATTACCAGAACGATGAATGGTATCAACATAATACTTGTTGTATCTTTTTAACTCTTTCTCTTTTAGCTCTCTCTGCTTTAATACCTTCGAATTTTGTATCTCTTTTTTTGTCATCTCTATTTGTGATTCAAGAGATTTCATTGTTGTTTTCAATATATATAGTTCAGAAGTATTAGATTCCATTATTTTCTTATATTTTTGATACGTAGTCTGTTGTTCTAAGAAAATACTATCATAAGCCATTTGAGGAACAATATTTTTTTTATGAAATTTTCTATATACACTTTCCAGTACTGTTAAATCACCTTTTAACTCTAAAAGATACTCATCCATAAAAGTACTATCCATATCTCTTAAGTTGTTATATGCCGTATTTAAGAATCTTTTCATAAGTATAAAATTTAAAGTTTCTCCATCTGCAAACTCTGCTTCATACTCATATATAGTTGATATCACTTCATCAAAATAATTGTCTAAACACTCTTTAACATCTCTATCTAAAGATATATGAACATTTATTTTTGTATTTACATTTTTATCTACTATGGGAATATTTAAAGAATCAATATCTGATTTATTATTTTTGGTATTTTGTGTATTTTCTTTTTTTATAAGTTTTACAAAAAAAATCTCTTCACCACTTAGTTCAAATTCAACATTATCACCAATTTCTGGTAAAAAATCAAAACCTATGCAGTCTTCAAGATTAAAAGAGTATTGCTTTTTGTCTTTATCAACAAGAATGGCACTATTCTTATTTTCATCAACTAAAGCAATCACTCCATTCATCTAATTTCTCCTTTGTACTGAACAAGTTCAGTACAAATTCCTCTTACTAACATTTCTCTCTTAGCAAAAATATTTTTATCACTATCGTGCAAATCCAACTGCACGCATCTCACGAATAACATGTACTTTTATCTCACCTGGATACTGTACTTTATCTTCTATCTCTT
>CAZBPU010000102.1:3896-6996 GCA_964493845.1 uncultured Sulfurospirillum sp. | reverse complement strand
AGCCTAGATTTGTTTTAGGCTCTATTGGACCAGGTACTAAGCTACCAAGTTTGGGGCATATAGATTATGATACTATGTATGATGGGTATTGTGTAACGGCTCGTGGGCTAAAAGATGGTGGAGTTGATGTTTTTTTACTTGAAACTTGCCAAGACCCACTTCAAATAAAAGCAGCACTTCATGCACTAAAAGATACAGCACCACAAATTCCTATTATGGTAAGTGTAACTATTGAGTTAAGCGGTACTATGCTAATAGGAACTGATGCATCTACGATAGCTACAATTTTAGAGCCATTTGATATACTTAGCCTTGGATTTAACTGTGGAACAGGACCCCAACAGGTAAAAAAACATCTTAAAATATTAAGTGAAGTAAGTGATAAATATCTTTCAATTCATGCAAATGCAGGATTACCACAAAACAGAGGTGGATATACATTTTATCCTATGGGACCAGATGAGTTTACAGCTATTCAAAAAACATTTTTAGAGCTCGATGGGGTTAGTTTTCTTGGTGGTTGTTGTGGTACAACACCGCAACATATAAAAGCACTAAGTGATGCAGTGCAAAATATAGTCCCAAAAATTCCAATAGGATCACATTCAAAATCATTAGCTTCACTTTTTACAACTGTTGAATTACATCAAGATCCAGCTCCACTTCTAATAGGGGAGCGAAGTAATGCAACAGGAAGTAAGGCTTTTAGGGAGCTACTTAAAGCAGAAGATTATGAAGGAACTTTAAGTGTTGCCCAAAGTCAAGTAAGAGCTGGAGCTCATGTAATAGATGTAAGTGTTGGTTTTGCAGGAAGAGATGAAACAAAAGATATGAAAGAGGTTGTAAGTCGTTACGCACAAAAAATTCAACTTCCTCTTATGCCAGATTCTACTCAAATAGCAGCACTTGAAACTGCACTTAAACTAATAGGTGGAAAGCCAATTATAAACTCTGTAAATCTTGAAGATGGTGAAGAAAAATTTGATGAGATTTGTGCATTAGCTAAAAGATATGGTGCAAGTTTAGTTTGTCTAGTAATAGATGAGGTTGCTATGGCAAAAACAAAAGATGATAAAGTAAAAATAGCTCAAAGGATTTATGATAGAGCTACTAAAGTGCATAAAATAGACCCTAGAGATTTAGTATTTGATATGCTTGTATTTACTATTGGAAGTGGGGATGAACAGTATCATACAGCAGGTATTGAAACTATTGAAGCAATAAGAGAATTTACTACAATACATCCAGAGGTAAGTACCACTTTGGGATTGTCTAATATCTCTTTTGGACTTCATAAAGATGCAAGAGTTTATTTAAACTCTATTTTTCTACACCATTGTATAGAAGCTGGATTAAGTAGTGCAATTGTAAATGTAAAACATTTAGTTCCTCGAAATAAAATGAGTGATGAAGATATAAAAGCTTGTGAAGATTTACTTTTTAATAAAAGAGATAAAGGAGATCCACTTTTTGCTTTTATAGAACATTTTAGTAATATTGAAGCAGTAGAGCAACAAAGCGATGAGGAGTTTGAAAAATTATCATCAAAAGATAAAGTTATTCAGCTTCTAAAAGATGGAGATAAGGAGAGACTTATACCATTAGCTTTAGAATTAAAAGATCAGATGCCTCCAGAAGTGATTGTAAATGAATGGTTAATAGATGGTATGAAAGAGATAGGGGAACTTTTTGGTTCAGGGCAGATGCAGCTTCCATTTGTACTTCAAAGTGCAGAGACTATGAAAGCTTGTGTAGATGTGCTAAATCCATATTTACCAAAAATTGAAAAAGAAAGTGATACCACACTAGTGCTTGGAACTGTAAAAGGTGATGTACATGATGTGGGTAAAAATCTAGTAGATATTATTTTAAGTAACAATGGTTTTAAGGTGGTAAATATCGGTATTAAAGCTTCTATTGAAGATTTTATTGAAGCTGCAATTACACATAAAGCTAGTGCTATTGGTATGAGTGGATTACTTGTAAAATCTACAAATGAGATGAAAGCAAATCTTGAAGAACTACAAAAACAAGGGCTTGATATACCAGTACTCTTAGGAGGTGCTGCACTTACAAAAGCATTTGTAGATGATTTTTGTAGACCTATTTATGAGGGGGCTATATTTTATGCTAGAGATGCTTTTGATGGGGTTATAGCTATGAGTAGAATTGAGAAGCAAAAAAATGATTCTTCAAAAAAGCTTGATGAGAAACTTCCAGCAGATTTAATACAAGTAGGTGAATCTAAAAAAGAGGAAAAAATAGTATTTGATAGTTCAATTCATACTCCAATATTGTTAAAAAATAATCATAACTTTAATCCACCATTTTTAGGTATAAGAGATATAAGTGATTCTTTTGATTACTCTATTGCATTTGATTGGTTAAATTTAAGGGTATTATTTAGGCAGCGATGGGGATATAAAAAAGGTTCTAAAGATAAGCAGGAGTTTTTAAAATATGAGAAAGAGGTGGTTGAACCACTTTTTTATGAGTTAAAAGATCAGTTTTTAAGTAAAGAGATTTATAAGCCTATAGCACTTTATGGATACTTTTATTGTAAAAGTGATGATACAAAGCTAAATATCTATGATGATGAGAAAAAGAATATAATAGCTTCATTTGATTTTCCAAGACAAGGCAAAGAACCACATAGATGTTTAGCTGATTATTTTAAAAGTGATCAGTTTGATATAGTTGCCTTTACATTTGCAAGTGCTGGATTAAATATAACACCATTTGAGCAAGAGATATATGCTTTAGGAGAGTTTAGTAGATACTATGCAGTACATGGTTTAGGAGTAGAGCTTGCAGAAGCAACAGCAGAGATACTTCATAAACAAATAAGAATGGATCTAAATATCTTAAGGGATGATGAAAAACCAACTCTAAAAGATGTAAGGATGAAAAATTATCAAGGATGTAGATATAGCCCTGGGTATGCTGCTTGTCCAGATTTGGCATTAAATAGAACTATATTTGATCTGTTAAAACCAGAAAAATTTGGAGTTGAGTTAAGTCCTACATATCAGATACATCCAGAGCAAAGTACAGTTGCAATTATTGTACCAAACAAAGAGGCTAAGTATTTTAATGTATA
>CAZBPU010000102.1:0-3796 GCA_964493845.1 uncultured Sulfurospirillum sp. | reverse complement strand
AAGAGGCTAAGTATTTTAATGTATAGTAAAAACGAAGAGGCACAAAAGTTATATTATATAGCTAGAGATTTTTTGGAGCAAAAAAAGCTTGATGAAGCTTTATTTTATTACACAAAAGCTATTTTTTTAGATAAAGATTTCACCCAAGCTTATTTTGATAGAGCAATAGTATATTTTTATCAAAATAATATCTATAAAGGTTTGATAGATTATGAAAAGAGGCAAAATTTTGATGGATTTCCAAACTTTAAAGTACAATATCCTTTAAAATTACAAGATTTAAAAAATAAAAAAACACTTATATTTTGGGAACAAGGGTTTGGAGATACGATTAATTTTTTTCCATTTATAAAAAGATTAGAAAAATATAAACCAAATCTAACTATTTTAGTACAATCTGCTTTATTAAAAATATTAAAATATTCATATCCAACTTATAATATTGTAGATAGTTTAGAAGATAATAAGTTTGATTATACAATACCACTTTTAAGTATATCGTATCTTGTAAATTTAACAAAATATAAACCTAAAAAAAAGTATCTAAAAGTATCTAAAAAAGATATAAAAGATTTTAAAAAAACTTACAGTATAAAAAAACAAAATATAAATATAGGTATCTGTTGGGCAGGTACAAACTTAGGACCTAGAGATAAATATAGATCTATAGATATAGAACAATTTGTACCATTTTTTAATCTAGCTAAAAAACATAATATAAGGTTCTTTTCTCTTCAAAAAGATATAAGAACAAATATAAAATATTTAGAAGATATTGCTCAAAATTTTAATAATTTTTATGATACTGCAGTGGTACTTAAATCTATGGATATAGTAATTAGTGTAGATACTGCAATAGTACATTTAAGTGGTGCATTAGGAGTTGAAACTAAACTTTTATTACCATATTTACCAGATTTTAGATGGAAATTAGATACCTCTAAATCTCAATTTTACAAATCTGTAAAGATTATAAGGCAAGAACAAAAACTACAGTGGCAAAAGCCTTTAGATATTTTAAAAAAAGAGATATATAAAAAATTAGATATAAAAGATATAGTTTTATTTAGATCTTATAGTGGAGATGAAGATAATAAACATCTTATACGAATTGGTGATTTTATGGCATATATGATAATAGCAAATTATTTTAAAATTATAGAGAAAAAATATATGGTATTGTCCTTAACTTCACCTTTATCTAAAAATTTTAAAGCTAATGTATTATTTGAAAATATTTTTGATGAGGTGTATATAGATCAGATTCCTTTAGATATAACTGATGCTATTTTTGATCCAGATAAAACAGATGGATTATGGAGTGTGGCTCCACTGTTGTATAAAAAGTATGGTGATAAAATATTACCAAAAATTACTATAAAAAAATCACTTTGTAAAGAGATATTTACAAAAGAGAAAAATTATATAGTTTTTAATCCTTTAGTTTCTGCTCAATATAATATAGATAGAAATATGGATAAAAGATTTGTAAATAAACTAGCAAATAAACTTTATAAAAAGTTTGGATCAAAATTAATAATTATAAGTGATAAAGAGAATTTAATAGAAAATAAAAATATAAAAGTTGTATTTACACAAAATTTATATGATATTTTTTATCTTATATCAAATGCTAAAGTATTTATAGGTGGAGATACAGGTTTTAGTCATTTTTCAGCAATTGCAAGGGTAAAATATATAGTTACTCTATATGGTACTGTATATCCTACAAATTTTAATAATAAATATTTTGATGCAAGTGTTATTTATGATAAAAGTAAAACAAAATTAGATAATTTTATTTTAAAAAATAATAGTTTATCAAAAGATAAAATAGATCAGTTACTTAGTTGTTTTTCTAATTACTTAAATCAGTAGATTTATTTTCGATTAACTCTATAGATTCTTTTTGTTTAGTCATAGACAAAAGGATCTCTTTTTGTAACTCTGGTCCTACTTTATCATTTGCTATTAGATCTAGCATCTTATGAACTCGTTTTTCCTCTAGTTCTTTATGTTTGAATTCCATATCTTGAGCATGAAGCATCTGTTTTAGTTCTCTATTTTTTTTACTATTTAAAAATAAAAATATAAAACCAATAATAAGCACAACTATAAATGCACCAGCTGTATACATAGTGATTTTTGTTTTCTCTTTTAAAGCTTGTGCATCTATTTTTGTTGTTGTTATTCGTGCATTTGCATCTGTTTGGGCTACTGTTGTAGATGCTGTTGTTTTAAGCTTTGTAACTTCCACTTGACTTTTAGAGTTTATTTTTGCTATTTCTATTTTTGCTTTTGTCTCTAACTCTTTCATCTTTATTTTTTTATCTAAAATAGCCTCTTTGTTTTCTACTAAATGAATTTTATTATTCATATTGCCAAATAGTTTTATATTTGATTGATTAAAATGAGCTTTATTGTCCTCATCTTGATACCCTTTTTGACATCCTATAATAAAAATAAAAATAAATAATAAACCAATATATCTCATAGTTATCTACTTTTCCTCTTGTGTTTTTACTCTTAGCATAGTCATATATGGTAATTTTTTAGGTAATTTTATAGGGTTTGTATTTCCACTATGAACACTTGCTAACTCTTTTTCATCTTTTGTAATAATTTTTTTAAAACTTATATAATATTTATTATCTCTTTTATAAATTTTACCTATATCATTATCACACTCATTTATAATACTATTTAACGGAGCAAATATCTCAACTTCATCATTTGGATAAATTTTATATTTACACATAAAATAGTTTTCATCCTCTAGTACAAAACCAGCAACTTCATAGCTACCTTTGCTCATAGCATAGTCATGATTTTGAGTATCATTTTTTTCAAATGGCTTGTGTACTAAATATGCATCTGTAAAGCCTCTATTTTTTGTAGTATTTAATTCATATTGATATTTTTTTTCATCAAAAGTATTATTATAACAATCCTCTATAGCCATACGATATGCATATGCAGTAACCGCACAATAATAAACAGACTTTGTACGACCCTCTATTTTTATACTATCTACTGCACCACTATTAATTATCTCTTTTACATGAGAAGCTAAGTTCATATCTTTTGCATTAAATATATAAGTTCCAATTTCTGGTTGTTCCTCAAGACGAAATAAAGTGCCATGCTCTTCATTTCCTGCATATAGCGTATACTCAAATCTACAATCATTTGCACAACTTCCTCTATTTGGCACTCGTCCCATTTGAACGGCACTTACTAAACATCGTCCAGAGTAAGCAAAACACATAGACCCATGTACAAATATCTCAATCTCAAGATCAGGAAGCATCTTTTTTATCTCTTGTACATCTCTTAAGCTAATTTCTCTTGCAGCTATTATTCGGCGAACTCCCATATCGTAATAAACTTTAGCATCAAGATAGTTCATAACATTTGCTTGTGTTGAAAGGTGTATTGGTATATTTGGAGCTAGTTCGTGACAAAGTTGTACAACTCCAGGAGTTGCTACTATTAGCGCATCTGGATTTAGGGCTGCTACATTGCTAATATGTTTTTTTAATAGTTCTATTTGAGAGTTAAATGGAAAACCATTTATTGTAACATATACTTTTTTACCAATACTATGAGCATAATCAATACCCTCTTTAAAAGTCTCAAAAGTAAACTCTTTTCCACTTCTAATACGAAGTGAAAAATGACTCACCCCTCCATAAACAGCATCTGCTCCATAAGCAAATGCAATTTTTAATTTTTCTAAATTTCCTGCTGGACTTAGTAATTCAACTTTTTTCATATATTATTTATCCCTTTGTTT
>CAZBPU010000101.1:0-7001 GCA_964493845.1 uncultured Sulfurospirillum sp. | reverse complement strand
TATAAAAAGTATTTCACAGTTTTAATTATAGCAATATTTTTTTAATAAGCTCCACTGTTGCTACCTCATCAATACCATGTAACTCAAAAATATCTTTCTCATTTAGAGATTTTAGATTTGATTTTTTTCCATCTAAAACTACTTGAACAAACCCATCTTTTAAACCTAAGCTAGGGTTACTCCCTCTATATATATTATCTAATTGATTCAAATTATTTTCTTTTACATGTAAAAGTTTTTTCATACTAAAAGTTAAATTCGTATACAACTCTTCCACTCTTCTCTCATTTTTTTGTACTAAAAGTTGAAAAGTTTGCTCAAATCTTTTTACTAAAAGCTCCATCTCTTTCTCATAAATAGATATTTTTGATTCAAATGAGTGTGCAATAAACATCTTTTTAAAAGACTCTAACTGTTCTTGTTTATTATATATAACTCTTTTTATATATGAGTTTAAACTCTCTCTTATCTCATCTAATCGCATAAGCATCTCTACTTTATCAGGAAGTATCATCTCCATGGCTGCACTTGGAGTTGGTGCTCTTAAGTCTGCTACAAAATCACTTATAACATAATCTATCTCATGTCCAACAGCACTTACTATTGGTGTACTTGCAAAATAAATTGCATCTGCTACAACTTCTTCATTAAATCCCCACAAATCTTCTATGCTTCCACCACCTCTTCCAATAACTATAACATCAACTTGAAGAGAATCTGCTTTTTGTATACTACTAGCGATACTATTTGCACAAGTTTCACCTTGAACAACAGTATCTATAACTGTTATTTTTACCAATGGCCATCTTGTTTGAGCTACTCTAAGCATATCTTGTAAAGCTGCGCCTGTTCCACTTGTAACTAATGCAATATGATTAATAATCTTTGGGATGGGTTTTTTGTTTTCAAAATAACCCTTTATATGTAAAGCTTTTTTTAGTTGCTCATAGGCTAGAGCCAAAGCGCCCTCACCTGCTGGCTCAATTCGAGTACAATTTATCTGATAACTACCCCGAGGAGAGTAAACACTAACAGAACCATGAAGAACAACTGCCATACCCTCTTCAAGTTTAAATTTCATCTTCATATTATTTCCACGAAACATCACACAGCTAATAGATGAGTTTTGATCTTTTAGAGTAAAATAGAGATGTCCTGAGCCATGATAAGTGATGCGAGAGACTTCTCCCTCTACACTTACATGCATAAAAGTTGTCTCTAAAAGAGATTTTATTTGGTTATTTAGTGTACTTACGCTTAGAGTCATCTCTTTTTAGCTATTACCAATGTTGATATGTCCATTGAAAAACTTTTAACAAACTCTGTTGTAAATCCAGCATTATCAAGTTCAAGCTGTAACATATCAGATGTTAAGAAGCCTTCTATAGAGTTTGGAAGATACTCATAAGCTTCTTTGTTTTTAGAGATAAAACCACCAAGTTTTGGAATTACTTTATTCATATAAAAATCTTTTATACCAAATAATAGACCTTTTTTATCATCTTTTGTAAACTCTAAGATAACTACATACCCACCTGTTTTTAAAACTCTTGCAAACTCTTTAAAAGCTTCTGTTCTCTCTACTACATTTCTAATTCCATAAGAGATACTAAGTATATCTGCACTCTCATCTTCAAGAGGTATCGCCGTTGCATCACTTATAACAAACTCAAAGTCTGGAAACTTCTCTTTACCAACACCAACCATACCTTCACTAGGGTCTACACCTAAAAGCTTTCCTATTTTTCTACCATTTTTATCTGCTTGTTTTTTCCAGTAATCCATCATATCACCTGTACCACAAGCAACATCTACTATAAGGTCTATATCTTTGTTATATCTTCCATAAGTCTCATCACAAGCACGCTTACGCCATTGTATATCAATACCCATACTCAAAACTCTATTTGCTTTATCGTATGTTGGAGCGATATTATTAAACATCTCTACTATTTTTTTTTGCTTGTTTTGATTATCCAAAATATTTTCCTTATATAAAAACGTGATTATACAATAAATTTTGTTAAATTTATTGTATAATTGATTTATTATTTAAAAGGAGAAATTTATGAAAAGATTTTATAAACTCAGTATTTTAAGTCTAATCTTAATAGGACTTATTACAGGATGTGGGCAAGCACCAACAGTACAAAATATAGACAACTCTAACTACTTTTCACAAGCAAAAGCAAAAGTAAATATTGCAAAAGCGATAAAAAGAGGAGCTTCTAGTAAAGGTTGGAGCACAAAAGTAGTAAAAGATGGACTAATAGAAGCAAATATATTGGTAAGAAATAAATACTTTGTAGCAGTAAATATCCCTTATACTGCAAAAGGCTATAAAATTCAATACAAAAAAAGTAGAAACTTAAAGTATAATCCAACTACTAAAACAATCCATGGAAGCTACAATAAATGGACAAAAATTCTAGCAAATAAAATCAACTATGAATTAGAAAATATAGGTATGAATAACACAGTAGGCGAAGTTACAACTATGGCTGTTGAAACTCCTATGAAAGTAGCTAAAAAGCCAAGTAAAACTTATAAAAAAGGTAAAAAACTTAACTTAAATAGTAAAACTATATACATTAAACCAGAGATAGTATTTACTTCAAACTCTAGAGTTTCAAATGCAATCAAACAAGAGTGTACCATACCTAAAGCACTAGCAGAAAATATACTAAAAAAATCAATTGCGATGGGTATAAATATGGAATCAAAAAGAGATATAAAAGCAAAAGATATTGAACTAAAAATAGAAATTATAGATGCTGTTAGCTCTGGAAATGCTGCTATAGGACATAGTAAATTTATAGTTATTTATGGCTCACTTGTTAAGGGCAACAAAAAATACGCATCTTTTAAAGCAGCACGTCACTCTGGTGGTGGTTTTTTTGGAGCATATAGAAGTTCTTGTTCAGTTCTTGGAAAAATCACAAAAGCACTTGGACAAGATACAGCAAAATGGTTGATGAATCCTGTCGATGGAGCTAAACTAGGTAATGTTCAGCTCATAAGATAACATTAATACTCTACATGTAAATCTTTACATGTAGAGGCTATTTTTTAGTAAAATGTAACTCTATAAGTTTCTCTAAAACTGTTAAAACTTCATCTTCATCACTTAAAGATTGAACTATAGTATGTATACAAGCATCATATGAGTCAAATCCTTTTACTATAAGTTTTGCTGCATATACTAAAAGCCTTGTTGATACTGCTTCTTGTATATCTGTATCTCCTAAGTTTCTTATCTCAGTAGCAATGCTAACTAACTTTTGAGCTATTTTTGCATCAACACCACTCTCTTTTACTATAACTTTTTCTTCAATATCAGGTTTAGGATAATTAAACTCTAAAGATATAAAACGTTGTTTTGTACTTGGTTTCATACCTTTTAGAACATTTTGATACCCAGGATTATATGAGACTACTAACATAAAATCAGGATGAGCTTCTATGACTTCACCTGTTCTATCTATGGGTAAAACTCTTCTATAATCTGCTAAAGAGTGAAGAACAACTGTTGTATCTTTTCTAGCTTCTATTATCTCATCGAGATAACAGATACCACCCTCTCTTACTGCTTTGGTTAGTGGTCCATCTTGCCAATAAGTTCCATTTTCATCTATAAGGTGACGACCTACCAAATCCGCTGCACTTAAGTCATCATGACAGATTACTGTATATACTTTTCTATTTAGTTTTTCACCCATATACTCTATAAATCTTGTCTTTCCACAACCTGTTGGCCCTTTAATAAGAACAGGCAGATCCATACTCGCTGCTGCGTCAAATAGTTCTACTTCGTTTGCTTGTGGTAAATAATATGTGTTTGACACTTCTTTTCCTTATTTTGTTAAATTTATATAAACTTCTGGTATAACTTTTGGAAGTTTTTGTCCATCTCTTACAACGGCATATCCATTTCTTCCAAACAGATAACTCAAATACTCTTTTGCATCAACATCAACAGTGATACAAAAAGAGATAATTCCCTTCTTTTTCAACTCTTCTATTGCTTTTTTAGTATCTTCTATACCATATCTTCCATCGTATCTATCTTCATCATTTGGTTTTCCATCACTTATGATAAGTAGAAGCTTTGTGCTACTTTGTTGTTTATCCAATATTTTTGCTGATTCTCTAATAGCAGCTCCAAGTCTTGTATAGTAGTAAGGTTGCATACTATCAATCCTACCACGAATCAAGTCATTATACTTATCTTTAAAGTTTTTTATGATGTTAAAATAAACTTTTTTATTTTGCAAAGATGAAAAAGAGTAGATTGCAAACTTATCTTGTAGCTTCTCCATGGCTTCAGAAAAAACCATAAGACCATCTTTTATAACATCTATAATACGTACATCTTGAGTGATACCGCCCTCAGTAGATAGAGAAACATCAGCTAAGATAAGAGTAGATATATCTCTTGTTTTTTTCTCATAAGTTGTATAAAAATTTTGATGATGCATTGACTTGTTTTGATGTCCGCTATAGTCTATCCAAGTATCTATATTTATCTCATCACCATAAGGAAGTCTATCATTTTTTATTCTTTCTAACTCAAGCAAGTCTAACTCACCTTGAATCTTTTTAACAGTTTTTTTAAGTCTCTTAGGTAACTCCATAGGTACCACGTTAAGAGTAACTTGAGGTTTTATACGAACATAATTTTTTAGATAATCTTTTTTCCTATAATCCCATTCATCTATAAGATGACCTTTACCAAGAGGATATATCTCCGTCATATCTGGAAGTAAATCCAAATCCATCTTTATTCTAGCAGACAGATTTGCCTGTTTTTTACCTAAAGTAATCTCATCTAAATCTTCTGCATGGTAGAGTGCATTTTCATCAAAACTATCATCTTCACATCTATCTACATTTACTTTTTCAAAAATGCTCATCAAAGATTCAGGAAGAAAAAGTAAAAATCCATCAGTTTCATGAGTATCATCCATCTCATTGGACTTCTTTTTCATCTCCAAAGTATCAGTTTTATCTTTTTCTTTCTCTCTTTGTTGCTCTTCTTCCTCATCTTCACTATTTACTCTTGTATTTGATATGATTGGAGGGTATATCCACATAGGATTTGGATAGTCATTTATAAAATCTTCATTACTTCTATCTTGTGAAGACTTAATAAATGCTAACTGAGAAAATTCTGCTGCTAAATATGAAGTTGCTTTATCATAAAAAACCTCAAAACCACTATATCTATCGATTAAATATCTTGTTGCCTCTACATTTTCATTTTTTAGGTTTTGACTTGTTATATCTGTACGTGTTGCCATAGCAATAAGCCAATAGTATAACATCTCATTTAGTTTTTTATTTGGAAAGTATGCAAAAGATGCTGGTAGATAGATAGATTTATCATCTTGCCATGTAAGGAAAAACTCATTTCCAAAAAAAGATAGTTTTTCAAGAAAAGTTCTTGAGCGCTCTACATAACGCTTATCAGTAATTTGTAAATCTTTGCCTTTTTCACCACCTAAAAGATAGTAAAAAAGAGTCAAAGATTTACTTATATCTGTAAAGTAAACTCTCTCATTTTCATGAAATTTATTTACTTTTTTGTTTAGAAATTTATCCCAAACTTTGCCAACGCTCTCTTCAAATTCAAGAAAAAAATTGAGCATTGGCGTTAAACTTACGCCTCTTCTTTTACGAAGAAACTTGCAAAGTAAGTGATAAGTCCAGCAAAAACTAGAACTCCAAATCCAAGACGAGCAAAGAATATACCTCTAGTAGATTCTAAAGAATCCATAAAGCCAACTAACTCTGTTCCCATTCTAAGATCCATGATCTGAACGATTCCAGCAGCTGTAAGAGCTAAAGTAAGTCCTAACATACCAATATTCATCATCCAAAAAGAGCTTAACTCTAAGCTTTGAGCTTTTGCACAGTTTCCATGAGGACGACCTCTAAGAATTGGCATAGCATAAGAAATCATAGTAAAGATAATCATGATGTATGCACCATAAAAAGAGAGGTGACCATGTGCAGCTGTAAGCTGAGTACCATGAGTATAGAAGTTTATTGGTGCAAGTGTATGCATAAAGCCCCAAACACCAGCTCCTAAAAATGCCATAACTGCAGTTCCCTTAGCCCATGTAAGTGCTATTTTGTTATCATGCTGTATCTTTCTATCTTTTGCCATATTGAATGCAAAAAGAACCATCAAGAAAAATGGTAAAGGCTCAACAGCAGAAGAGATAGACCCAATCCACAACCAATACTCAGGTGCACCCATATAGAAGAAGTGATGACCTGTTCCTAAAATTCCAGAAACCATAGTCATAGCGATGATTAGGTATAACCACTTATCAATATGCTCTCTATCAACTCCAGTTACTTTGATAAGTACAAATGCTAAAATTGCACCCATAATAAGTTCCCAAGTAGCTTCAACCCATAAGTGAACTGTAAACCACCAGAAAAACTTATCCATAACAAGATTATCAGGTACATAAAAAGCAAACAAAAAGAATACTGCAAGACCAATAAGACCTGTAATTAAAACAGTAGTGATAACAGTTCGTCTTCCTGTAAGCACAGTCATAGTAACGTTTACTATATATGATACAACAACAAGTACAATACCGACTTTAGTAGGTAGTGGCTGTTCTAAAAACTCTCGTCCCATAGTAGGTAACAAGTTATTAAATGTAATCTCTGTAAGAGTTGCATAAGGTACAAAAAGGTAACCTAAAATTGTAGCAACACCAGCTGCAGCAAATACCCAAAAAGTAATAATTGCTAACTTTGGACTCCAAAGCTCTCTCTCTGCTTCTTCAGGGATAAGGTAGTAAGTAGCACCCATAAAACCAAATAGTATTAAAACTATAAGAAGGTTTGTATGTACCATTCTAAGAACATTAAATGGAATCAATGGAAACAAAAAGTCTCCATAAAGATACTGAGCTCCCATAAGAAGACCAAAAAGAATCTCTCCCGCAAGAAGAACCAATGCAAAAATAAAATATGGTTTT
>CAZBPU010000100.1:0-7037 GCA_964493845.1 uncultured Sulfurospirillum sp. | reverse complement strand
CTTGGACGAAAAACTGTTTATGACCTTTTGCCTGATTGGGTTTATACTGATGGTTGGATGCCTGTTGGACGGCTTGACTTGGACTCTAGAGGGCTTTTGTTGTTCACGACCAATGGTCAAATCAGTAATACATTAACAAAACCTGGAAACTGTACTAAGATATATGAGATTTGGGTTAGAGGTCATGTTACAGATGAACATATCGCTATGGCTTTAAAGGGAGTACAGAGTAAGTTTGGTCTTTTGAAAGCTTTAGAAGTAAAAAAAATAGGTACTGGTGGAGCAAAAACAAAACTTATGATAAAAATCGATGAGGGGAAAAATAGGCACATTCGTAGACTCTTTGGAGCGTTGAAAGACCCAAAGTTTGGAACACCTTTAAAAGTTTTAACTTTAACAAGAATCAGCATTGGGAGTTTTAACCTTGATATACAGAGTGGTAAATGGCGTTACCTTTCGCAGGATGAAGAGAAAAAACTGCTAAAAATATAGTATAATGATGTAGACAATTAATTTAATTGTAGATACAAATAGGAGCTAGCATGCTAAACTACGATAAAGTATACATAAATGCAAAAGTAACAAAGTTAGATAAAAGTGGCAAAATAGTCATAAATAACAGTTTTTTTATAGCTCTTAGAGATGGAAAGATAGCTAAGATAGACAGCATGCAGAACTTCGATAGTACTACAAGCAAAGAGATTTTTGATGTTCAAAACAGACTTGTTACAACTTCACTTATAGACTGTCATACTCATTTGGTTTATGGCGGAAACAGAACAAGTGAATTTGAAAGAAGATTAGATGGAGAGAGTTATGTGGAGATTGCAAAAAGTGGTGGTGGTATAGTCTCTAGTATAAAAAGTACAAGGCAAGAGAGTTTCGATGAGATTTATAAGAGTTCATCAAAAAGACTTAAAGCTCTTATAAAAGAGGGCGTAACTACTATAGAGATGAAGACTGGATACGGTTTGGACTTGGATAGTGAGCTAAAGATGCTAAAAGTTATGCAAAAGCTTGAAGAGAATTTTCCTATACATATATCAAAAACATTTTTAGGAGCTCATGCCGTTCCACTAGAGTATAAAGATAGAGCAGATGAGTATATAGCGTATGTTTGCGAAGAGATGATGCCCAAAATATCTTTACATGTAGATGCAGTCGATATCTACACTGAGCACTTGGCTTTTGACCTTGCACAGACTGAAAGAGTGTTTAAAAAGGCTAAATCTTTAGGCTTACATGTAAAGATTCATGCGGAGCAGTTTAGTATGATCGGAGCTACGAAGTTGGCTTGTAAGTACCAAGCACTCTCAAGTGACCATCTTGAGTATATAGATGAAGATAGTATTAAGGAGATGGCAAAGAGTGGAACAGTAGCAGTTTTGCTTCCTGGTGCTTACTACTTTTTAAGAGAAACCAAGATGCCTCCTATAGAGCTTTTTAGAAAATACAATGTACCTATAGCAATAGCAACAGACTTAAATCCTGGTACTTCAGCACTCTGTTCATTGCAACTTATGATGAATATGTCTAGTGTTATCTTTGGTCTTAGAGTTGATGAGGCTTTTAGAGCAGTTACTATCAATGCAGCCAAAGCTTTAGGACTTGAAAAATCAAAAGGAAGCTTAGAAGAGGGCAAGGATGCTGATTTTGTGATTTGGGATGTGGAACACCCTAGAGACTTGATTTGCTCTTTTAGACCCACTAACGTGTTTCTTAGCATACAAAATGGGGTGGTGGTAGATGTATAGTAAACCAAATCCTACTTTCTGGAGTGGAAGAGTAGATGAGAGGGATGGAGAGCCTGGAAAACGATGGCATGAGAAGGTAGAGTTTTTAGAATACCCCTATGAGAAAGAAAGAGGAGTTGCACTTTTGGGTTTTGAGTGTGATGAAGGGGTTAAGAGAAACAAGGGTAGAGTTGGAGCAAGAGATGGTTCAGATGAGTTAAAAAAGGCTATGGGTGGCTTTGCCTGGCATTTGAACTCTAAACTTTATGACTGTGGAAAAGTAGTTGCAGATGAAGATTTGGAAAAATCACAAGAAGAGTTGGCTTTACATATAACAGCACTTTTGAAAAACAATCACTTTCCAATCGTTCTTGGTGGTGGACATGAAGTAGCATTTGGTAGCTTTATGGGGGCATATAACCATCTAAAAGATGATATTGCTATCATAAACTTTGATGCACATTTTGATTTACGTGAAGAAGATACAGCAACTTCAGGTACTCCATTTGCCGAGATAGCTTCTACATGTAAAGAGTTTAGCTATATCTGTTTAGGTATCTCAAAAGCGGCCAATACAAAGGCTTTGTTTAAAAAAGCAGATGATTTACATGTAGAGTATATCTTGGATACTAAGATGATTTATATGTATTTTGAAGAGATAAAATCAAAACTAGATAACTTTTTGAAACGAAAAAAGTATATTTACATAACTATAGATACTGATGTTTTTCCTGCTTATCAAGTTCCTGCTGTGAGTGCAATGGCGAGTAGGGGAGTGGAGATTGGTTTAGTATATGAGATTTTAGATTACCTTTTTGAAAACTATAAAGACAAAATAAAGCTAATGGATATCGCAGAATACAACCCAAAGTATGATATAAATGACATAGGGAAAAAGACAGTTTCAAGAATGATTTTTGATATTGTAGAACTATATAATAGATAACGTTATTTGTAAAAATATATATATAATTATACATATTATTATATGTAAATATCCTATTTTAGGGCTTTAAATTTTAGTGCATTTCAATTCTAAATTTTCTTCTTGACTTAAAAATAAAAATATTTTTATTTATTTGATGAGTATTTTATAGCTCCAATAAAGTAAATTTTGTAAATAAATCTGATATTTTATTTTGTTCTTTTTGAAGTGGTTATAGAAATATAATCTTTATAGTTTATGACTTTTATGAAATTTCTTTAAATTTTAGATTTAATAAAAATCTCTTAAGTTAAATTTATAAAAATAGATATTTTTTATTTACTTGATATAATCGAAGGATAATATAGAAAAAATTACTCAATCTAAGCTTCTATTTTGAACAATGTGCTATAATCATATCTTTTAAATAAGGGACATTATATGTTATATGAAGATGAAGATGATTTTTTTGTAGGTAGCCCAAGAAGTAAGTTTTTTGATATTATGTTCAATGCAAATAAAAACTTAGTTGAGGATGCTTTAGAAAAACATGTTGAAAGACATGTTGCTATGGAAATGATTTTAGAGAAGTTGATTGAAGAAAAAGGTATAGATTTAGAGGCTGAAATTAGCATGATTAAAGCAGAAAAACAAGATGAGATTCATCATGCAAAGATGGACTTTTTTATAGCAACTGTAGGAGATATTTTAACACAGAATGAGTAAAATTTTAATTTCTTTTTTTTTACTTTTGAGTATTTCTAGTGGTGCAGAAAAATCAAACTGGACGCATACTTATAGATATACTCTTAAAAAAGATAAGATTGCAAATATTAGATTTAGTACCACGGAATCTAAAGGAGAAGATAAAGATAGTATTTTCTTTAGATGGACAAGTATTGTGGGTGATAGGGTTACCGTGTTATTAAATGACAAAGGTTATCCTCACCAATATATCTTGTATAAAAAAAGATCACTAGATACAGTAAAGTTTTCTCTTTTATCAGATGGACGCAGTCAAATGCTAGATAGAACTTATCTTTTACTGGTTTTAGCTGATATAAATCAAGAGAAACAAGAAGTAGGTTTTGATATATTTATAAAAGACGATAAAAATAGAATTTTGGTAGAATTTTGACAAAGAGGCGGGGATTGAATTGTTAGAACAAGTTGAAGCATTGATGAAAAAACATATTGAATCTATAGGAGATTCAAGAAGTTTGGAGCTATATGAAAAAGTTCCAAAAGGTAAAAGGCTTAGAGCAAAACTTATTTTAAAGATTGCTAGTAAGAGTAATGAAGCAGTAGAGTTAGCAAGTGTTGTGGAGCTTATACATGCAGCAAGTTTACTTCATGATGATGTCATAGATGAGGCAGATACTAGACGTGGAGTAACTTCTATAAATCATGCTTTTGGCAATATGACAGCTATTATGCTTGGTGATATTCTTTACTCAAAAGGTTTTACCAAACTTACTTATCTTCCAAATGAAGTTGCAAGAAGTGTAGCAGATGCAGTTACTAAACTCTCTGTTGGTGAACTTTTAGATGTTGAACTTGCAGCTGCTTTCAACCCTATCCAAGATATATATTTTGACATGATTTATAAAAAAACTGCTTCTCTTATTGAAGCTTCAGCTTATAGTGCAGCTTTTATAGCTGGTAAAGATACAGATAAATACGCACTTTATGGTAAAAACTTAGGACTTGCTTTTCAAGTAATAGATGATGTTTTAGATATTACAAGCTCTAGTGAAGTTCTTGGAAAACCAGCACTAAATGATTTTAGAGAAGGTAAAACTACTCTTCCATATCTTTATATGTATGAAAAACTAAATAAAAATGACAAAGAAAAATTGATCTCTTATTTTGGAAAAGATTTAAGTATAGACCAAAGTAACTGGATAAAGTCAAAGTTTGAAGAGACTGGCGCTGTTAAAGAGTCTATAGAGTATGCTAAGAGACTTGGATTTGAAGCTTTACGTGCTATAGAAGATGAAAATTCACCTGAACTAGAAAAAATAATCAAAGATATGATTGTGAGGGATTTTTAATGAATTATCTGATAATAAGTTTTACTCATAAAAATACAGATATAAAAGTAAGAGAAAAACTTTCATTTTCAAATGAAGATAAAAAAAGAATTTTTTTAGAAAAATTACAAGATTTAAAATCTATAAATGAATCTATAATACTCTCTACATGTAATCGAGTAGAGATGATTATGAGTGTCAATGATTGTGCTAAATCAATAGAGTACATCATGACAGAGTTAGCAGAATTTTCTGGTATAGAAAAGAGTAATTTAGAGAGTAGGGCAGATATATATGAGGACAATGGAGCAATCCATCATCTCTTTTCTGTTGTAGCTTCATTAGATAGTCTTGTTATCGGAGAGACGCAAATAGTAGGGCAACTTAAAGATGCTTTTAGATTTTCAACTGATGAAGGTTTTTGTTCTCAAAAATTAGCTCGTGCAATGCACCATGCTTTTAGATGTGCAGCAACGGTAAGAGCTAGTACAGATATATCTAAAAATCCTATTTCTGTTTCAAGTGTTGCTGTAAGTAAGGCAAAAGACATCCTTGGTAGTATAGAAGGTGAAGTTGCTGTACTAGTTGGAGCAGGAGAGATGAGTGCTTTAGCAGGAAAACATCTTATCGCTTCTGGAGCAAAAGTTATAGTAGTAAATAGAAGTTTAGACAAAGCGATGGAGTTGGTCGAAGAATTAGGAGAGTTTGCAATAGCTAAACCATTTTCTGATTTGAAAGAGCTTTTAAATACACATAAACTACTTTTTTCAGCAACAGGTGCTCCACACTCTGTGATTACTGAAGATATGGTAGAGGTTAGAGATTTTGAGCGTTATCTTTTTGATATAGCAGTACCAAGAGATATTGAGTGCGAGATGGATAGAGTAAATGTTTATGCAGTTGATGACCTTGAAGAGATAGTAGCAAAAAATCTGTCTATGAGGGAAGAACAAGCGAAAGTAGCTTTTTCGATAGTAGGTCGCTCAACTATGGAGTTTTTTAAATGGCTTCAGACACTTAGTATTGACCCAATTATAAAAGAGTTGAGAAATAAAGCAAAAGAGTGCTCACAAAAAGAGATAAAACGATCACTTAAAAAAGGCTATATTCCTGCTGAGTATGAAAAAACAGTAGAAAAGATACTTCACTGTGCTTTTAATGCTTTTTTACATACTCCAACAAAAAAACTAAAAGAGTTAGCTGAAAAACCAGAATCAGATACTATAGTCCAATCAATTCAAGAGATTTTTGAGATGGACGAAGATCATACAAAAAAAATAAATATGTACAAGTGTGATTATCACATGAGTATGGAAAAAAATGGAGATAATGAATGAGATTTTCGAACTTTTATGCACCTACAACTAAAGAAGCACCAAAAGATGCAACACTTCCAAGTCATAAGTTTTTAGTAAGAGCTGGATTTGTAAATCAGTATGGAAGTGGTTTATATAACTTTCTTCCTATGGGAAAGATGGTGTTTGATAAGATAAGAGCTATAGTTAAAGAAGAGATGGATGCAGCAGGAGCAAATGAGATACAGATGGGTGTAGTAACTCCAGCTGAACTTTGGAAACAAAGTGGTAGATATAATGCTTTTGGAAAAGAGCTTTTACGATTTCATGACAGAAAAAACAATGATTTTGTTTTAGGACCAACTCACGAAGAGGTTGCTGTTGATATAGTAAGAGGAAGAGTAACAAGTTATAAACAACTACCACTTCATCTTTATCAGATAACTACAAAGTTTAGAGATGAGGGACGTCCGCGCTATGGTCTTTTAAGAGGCCGTGAATTTACTATGAAAGATGGTTATAGTTTTCATGAAAGCCAAGAGTGTATGCAAAAAGAGTTTGACAATATGGAAGCAACATATAGAAGAATTTTTACTCGTTTAGGTCTTAATTTTCGTGCTGTTGATGCAGATAGTGGTGCTATTGGTGGAAGTGGCAGTAAAGAGTTTATGGTTTTAGCAGATAATGGTGAAGATGATATAGTAGTATGTAATAGCTGTGAATATGCAGCAAATATTGAAGCTGCTTCAAGAGCTAAAAAAACGACAGATGCTGAACATCCTGAAGCTGATATGGCTAAGTTTCATACTCCAAAATGTGCAACTATAGATGATGTAGCTAAGTTTTTTAAAATCGATGAATTTTATACAGTAAAAGCAGTAATCAAAAAAGCTATTTATGAAGATAGAGAAGAAGTAGTTTTGTTTTTTGTAAGAGGCAATGACAATCTTCAAGAGACAAAAGCGCAAAATGCTTGTGATGCACTAGAGTTAGTAGATGCAAATGAGCAAGAGATAAAAGATGCAGGTTTAGTAGCTGGTTCTTGTGGACC
>CAZBPU010000099.1:0-7054 GCA_964493845.1 uncultured Sulfurospirillum sp. | reverse complement strand
CTTTTAGTAGGGCTTAATGTTATTTTATTAAAAAATGGTGTCATAGAGTACTTTGATTATAAGACATATGATGCCATAAGTCATTTAATAAGTAGTAATAGTAAAACATCTAAAAGTTCTGTTGTGGTAGTAGATATAGATGAAAAAAGTTTAAAATATCTTGGTCAATGGCCTTGGTCAAGAATAATACTAGCACAATTAATTAACTCTATCAATAAAACCAATCCTACTTCAATATCTTTGGATATAATATTTCCTGAGGCAGATAAAACTTCACCTTCAGAAATGGTAAATTTTTATAAGAGATATTTTGATAAAAATATAGAGATAGCAGGATTATCAGAACAATATTTTAATAATGATAAAATTTTTGCTTCTGCTATTTTAAAAACAAAATCTATCTTACCAGTTTACTTGAATAATAGAGATTTAAAAGATACTAAATGTACTATTTCAAAACAGCTTATAGAGATAAGGGATAGCTCTAATATAACTTACAAATCAAAAAATATATTATGCAATATAGAAGTTTTACAAAAAGCAGCTGCAAGTGTTGGTTTTATAAATGCTATGCAAGATAGAGATGGAGTCTTTAGAAGGTTACCTCTTTTTATAAAATATAAAGATGAATTAATACCTACATTAGGGATTGCTACACTTATGAGTTTAGATAAAGTTATAGTTGAAAAAAATAGTATTTCTATTTTGGGACACAATATAAAAACTTCTGATAGTGGAAATATACTTTTAAACTTTTATGATAAGAGTTGGTATAAAACTGTATCAGCTATAGATGTGCTTCTAGGCAAAGTAAATCAAAATGTTTTAAAAGGAAAGTTTGTTTTTATAGGAACATCAGCTATAGGCTTACATGATAGGTATATAATCTCTTCATCAAGAAGTATTTCAGGTGTGGACATACATACAACATTAATTGATAATATACTTAATGATGATTTGATATATGAAAAAGCCAATATGAAAAATATCAATATGATATTAGCAACTTTGATACTCTTTATTTTACTTTACTATATGGAACAAAAAAAGCAGATAGAGATGATGTTTATTTTTGGTTCTACAGCAATTTTTTAGATTTGATTTTCTATTTTTCTATTTTTTAATAACTTATTTATATCTTCTGCATATTTTTTAGTTCCTCTACTTGTAGGATTTTTTATAATAAATATAATATTAATAATAAATAATTATAAAGAAAAAAAACTATTTTTTGAACAACTATCAAAAGCTCGTTCGTCTGCTATAGATAGTATGGCTTTAGTTGTTGAAAGTAGAGATACAGAAACTGGTGCTCATATAAAAAGAACAAAAGAGTATATTAGTTTTTTAGGTGAGTATTTATACAAAAATGATATATATAAGAAAATTTTGACAAGAAAATTTAGATTTTTAGTTAATATAGCAAGTCCTCTTCATGATATAGGAAAAGTAGCAATTCCTGATAGTATTTTAAAAAAGAAAGGAAGGCTAACTAAAGAAGAGTTTGATATTATGAAAAATCATGCAAGTATAGGTAAAGACATTATAAAAAATGCTTTAAAAGAGAATAAAGATAATGAATTTTTACAGATGGCATTAAATATTGCATATTATCATCATGAAAAATGGGATGGCACAGGTTACCCTTCAGGTCTTAAAGGGAATAGAATTCCTCTTGAAGCTAGGATGATGGCATTAGCAGATGTTTATGATGCACTTATAAGTAAAAGAGTTTATAAAGAGTCTGTTAGTTTTGAAGAGTCAGAAAAAATAATCATAGAAGGAAGTGGGACACATTTTGATCCTATCCTTGTAGGTGTATTTATTGAAATAAAAGATAAGTTTAAAGATATTGCTATGCGAATTAAAGAGTAATTTTACTTAGCATATTTGGTCAATAAAAATGCCATAGGTATGCAACCAATAGCTATAATATTACATATTATATATGTTATATGTAAACCATATATATCTCCTAGTAAACCAACAAAAAATACAATAGCGGCGCTAACTCCAAAATTGATTGACATATACATACTATTCATAAAAGTGGGCATATGAGAGCTTGTACTTTGTACTGTTGCCATCAAAACTGGCCCAGTAGCAAAAAGAAATAATCCAATGAGTGGTAGAAGAAAAATAGAACCAAATGAGATAAATAGCATCATACTAAGTACAGAGCCTGTACTAGCTACAATAAGTGTAGTCTTTTTGCCTATTTTGTCTGATATACTTCCTGATATAAGTGTCCCTATAACACCAAAAAATTGTAGTATAGATATAGATATACCAGCATACCAAAGTGATTCTCCCTGATTGACTAAATAGACTGGAAGATAGAGAGTAAGTGCACTTTTCATCGCTGATTGAAAGAGTAAAAATCCACCTAGAACGAAGAAAAAAAGTTTGTAAGTTTTTAGTAGTTTTTTTGTATCGCCTTTTTCTTTTGGTTTTTGGATAGCTCTTTTTGTATCAAAGTCTTTTAGTTTTATGTATAGTATAATTGAGGCTACAATTCCAAGAGGCATAAGTCTATAAATCTCCTCCAAGCCCCATAAGGATACGGCACCAGTAACTATCAGTGGACCAAGTGTTCTAGCACTCTCTCCACCAACCATAAAAAAGCTCATACCAGTTCCAACTCTTTCTCCACTAGCTTCTTTTATCATAGTTGGACTTGGCACATGAAACAAAGCCGCACTAATACCAGCAACAAATATAAGTATAAGAAGCATAACATATGAGTTAGCAAGACCAACTAGACTCATAGATATAGCAGTGATAGCCGGAGTTAGTATAACAAAGTATTTAAGTCCAGTTTTTTCTGCAAGTAATCCAAAGAAAGGGTTAAAAAGAGATGGAATTCTTCTAGCTATATCTAAAAATGCTGTCATAAAAAGACTCATACCAAGCTTTTCTATAAGTAACGGTAAAAGAGGAGCTAAAAAAGATGAGTAAACATCATGCATAAAATGAGCTGTTGAGATAGTTAAAACTTCGGATTTTTTAAACTGTTTTTTATTCATTATGATTCTTCTTTATTAAGAAAGTGGGAGTTTATGGCGAGAAGGAGTAGGAATCGAACCTACCTCCAGACGGTCAACCGCCCAGACATCGGGTTTGAAGCCCGTGATGCCCACCAGGGTCATATTCCCCCCACTTTTAAGACGTCATTTTAGCAGATATTAGGTAAATATTAGCTTACCATTATAGATTATTTTTATTTACTATATTTTAATGTGCTTAAATAACAAAATACTTATGAGCATCTTCTCTTTTTGGTAAAGGAGTTGCATGTATAGTTTCATCTCCAATAAATACATCATAAGTAAGTTCAGGAGTTGTTTTAGCAAATGTTAAAATTATACGAGCTGTTAAGTCTTTATCTATTTTTGTTGCTTCGTTTGATAAAAGAGCAAAAGGTCCAGGTATTTCATCTATTTTAACTCTTAGATATTTTTTATTTGAAGCATTTTCAAGTAGTTCATTCTCCTCTTTATCTCTTCCAATTACAAGCTTAGAGCCATCAGGAAGTCTTAAATGACGACCATTTTTGAGTACGTCTATATCTTCTACTTCTAAATCGTTATGCTCTATGAACTCTCTCATTTTTTTTGTAAAGTTTATATCAGTTAAAAGACAACCACCTCCGGGACTTTGAAAATCTTCCCAACCAAAATCTTTAGCAAGTTGAAGTTGTACTTCTCTGCCTCTTCCATTAATATCTAAAAGTTTTTCTCTATCAACCCATCCTTCACGTTCTGGTTTAGTTATAGCCATATTTTTTGCACACATTGGACGAAGTATTAAATCATCTTCATCAAGTGCAAGTTTTTTTACTAAGGCAAGTGCTTCTACACGTTGGCTCATAGGACGTTGACCTACGACTTCACCAGTTACCATAAAATCAGCATCTAATTCTTCAAAATATTCACGAGCAATTCTGAACATAAATCCATGGCAGTCAATGCATGGATTAAAATGTTTTCCATAACCATATTGCGGATTGAAAAGGACTTTTTTTATATATTCATCTCTTACATCGATGACTCTAAATTGTGCACCTGCAAGTTCTGCTCTTCTTCTCATAGTATCATTTACATTAGTTCTACTTCCAAAACCTATATTCATATTGATTGCTGTTACTTTTATCCCTTGATCAACCATAAGTTTAATGGCAATCATACTATCAAGCCCACCACTAAATAGTGCTATTGCATGTCGTTGTTTATTGTTCATATTTTACTAGTTTTCCTTGTCTTAATTTCATTATTTTATCTTGAATTTTACGTATTGTAAAACTTTTATTTTTATAATCCATATTTGAGTTTTTTACTTTTTTTAATTCTTCACTATAAAAAGCATATAAAAATCTAATCATTGAGCCTAGTATATCTTCTTCATCATACTCTTTTATGTCATCATTTATCAGTATCTTTCTTAAATGAGGATTTTCAAGGTCATTATTGAGAAGTGCTAAAAGCTCCATATGATGAGTTTTAAACATACTAGCATCTATTGTATCTAAAAGTGTATCTATAAAATTGGGCTTCGTCAATAGAGTTTTGATTATGGTGAGTTCTAACATATCTTCAAAGACTCTTTTTTTCCCTCTTAATCTATTTGATTGATGTGTTTGTACTTTTACTAAATTTTGATTTATATTTAGAGTGCCAGAGAGTATACCTGCATAGCTATTTGCAATAGTACTAGGAAGAGTTTTAAGATAAGTACTTCCTTCTTCAAGTGCTTTTTGTTTTTCAAGGGGGTCATGAAGATTATATTTTTTTACTATCTTTTCAATTGCAAATTCTATAAATGGTTGAGGATTATTAAAAAGCTTGCTTAGCTTATCACTCTGACCACTTTGTACCATATCTGCAGGATCTTTTCCTTCTGTAAAAAGGATTACACCTCCATCTATACCTATACTACTTAGCATCATAGAAGCTTTTAAAGCAGCATTTACTCCAGCATTATCGCCATCATAAGCTAAGATAACTTTTGGATTACCTCTACTTATAAGAGGAATATGCTCTTTTGTAAGAGCTGTTCCTAAAGTTGCAACTGCATTTGTAAATCCAGCTTGGTGGAGCATAATAACATCAAGATAACCTTCTGTTACTATAACAGATCTGTTTTGATAGATGCTATCTTTTGCAAAATTATATCCATATAAAAGGTATGATTTATTAAAAAGTTTAGTTTGTGGAGAGTTTACATATTTGGCTTGGTGTCCACTTATAGTGCGACCTCCAAAACCTACTATTTTACCGCTAGCAGAACGTATGGGAAAAGTGATTCTTTCTATAAATCTAGCATAGTTTTTGCCATTTTCTCCTATGCCTACAACTCCTGCCTCTACTGCTTCACTTATGCTGTACCCATTTGAGCTTAAAAAGTTTAGGTTTTCTGGTGAACTTGGTGCATATCCGAGTTCAAATTTTTCAACACTTGCTTCACCTATGCCTCTGTTTTTTATATATTCAATTGCTTCTTTTTTGTGGTCTAGATTTTTTTTAAAAAACATATTGATATTTTCTAATAACTTTCTATCCTCTTTAATCTTTCCATCATTTGAAGTATAATCAAGAGAAAAGTTATACATAGAAGCAAGTTTTTCAATAGTCTCTGGATATGTAAGTTTTTCATACTCCATTACAAACTTGATGCTATCACCACCAGCTCCACAACCAAAACAGTGGTATATCTGTTTACTTGGACTAACTACTAAACTTGGATTGCTATCATCATGAAAAGGGCAAACACATTTCCAGTTTGCACCATTTTTCTTTAGCTCCATATAGTGTCCAACTACGTCAACAATATCAAGGCGTGTTTTAAGATTTTCTATCGAATTATTGTCTATCATAAATCTATTATACTAAATTTGGTATAATAATCTCTTTACGTTAAGGAGTTCTATGTTTTTAGAGTATCGTGATCCTATGGTTGGTCTTATTATTCTTTTTTCTGCCATATTTGTAATCTCTTTTGTAAACTATTGGTGGGGTACTTATAAAAGTAAAGAAGAAAAAGCAGGTATAGAAGATTTTATAAAAAGATTTGAGATTGTTAGTGATGAAGGAGAGTTTAAATCTCTTTTAAAAGACAAAACAATTCCTGTAGAGTCTTTAGTCCTTTTAGCTCATGGATATAGTAAAAGTGGAGATTTTGATAAAGCAATAGGTCTTTATCTTTTAGCACTCGATAGAACTAAAAAAAGAGAAGAAAAAAAATATATTTTAAGTGAACTTGGTAAAACATATTTTGGTGCAGGATTTTTAAGAAGAAGTTGTGAAGTATTTTTAGACTCACTTAAACTTCATCCAAGAAATGAAGAGTCTTTAAAGTACCTAAGTGTTAGCTATGAAAAATTAAAAGAGTATAACAGAGCTATTGAAGTTTTAGATTCTCTTGAAGAGCTAGGTGCAAAAGTAGATAAACAAAGAGATTATTTAAAAGCACTTTCTATAAAGTATGATTATAAACTTAGCGATAAAGAGAAGATAGAAAAATTAAAAAAGATGCTTTCATCAGCACCATTTTTACAAAGAAAAATATTTGAGTTATGGCAGATAACAAAAGCAGAAGTAGATGTAGAACTTTTTGAAACTTTTGACCATAAAAAACTTTTGGATATGTTGTGGTTGGTAGATATAAATTGGTTTGATATTACTGCATGTAAAGCACCTTTAGTTAAGCAAATATGTAGTGCAAGAGGTTTAACTAAATTAACTCAAGATAAATATGATTATTTTGAGCTAGAAGTTCTTTCAAATCTTAATTCTATAGGATATAAAAAAGCAAGTCTTAGTTTTGAGTATGTATGTAGTGCTTGTAAAAATAGTTTTCCAATTCATTCTCATAGATGTCCAAATTGTCAAGCTATTGCAACAGCGAGTATAGTACCAGTAATAACAAAAGATAACTATGAGGATAGTGTATCGTTTCAATAAATAAAAAGGAATTGTATTGAGTAAATCATTAGAAAACTTACAAAAGCGTCTGGATTATCAGTTTGAAAATCAAAATCTGATAATCGAGGCACTTA
>CAZBPU010000098.1:0-7123 GCA_964493845.1 uncultured Sulfurospirillum sp. | reverse complement strand
ACAGCTTCAATGTTATTTACAGGATGTGGAAGTAGTGATGGATTTACTGCTGAAAATAAAAAAGTAGAAGTAATTCCTCCTATAGATGATACACAAGAAGTTGCTATAGTGGATAAAGAGATAGTTAAAGAAAAAGTACAAGATGAAGGAAACGAAGAAGGAAAAAAAATAATAGTTTCTCCAGTATCTAAACCTAAAGTAATAGACCCTGTAACAATATCAGGATATATTATAGATGGTCCAATTAAAGATGCTACTGTTTTTATGGATTTAAATAATGATAATGTGGAAGATACTAATGAACAATCTACTACAACAAATGAAGAGGGTTTTTACTCTTTAATAGTAGAGAGAGCTGACCAATATGGAAATACTATCACTTCACAAGGTGGAGTTGATGTAATAACTGGTAAACCTTTTACTAGTCAAATTAAAAAAGTACTTAAAGAGGGAGATAGCTTAGAGGGTGTTATAAGTTCACCAGCTACAACATTGGTTGAGCAATTTATTAATAATAACAATATCAATGCAGATGAAGCAAAAACAAAAGTAGCTAGATTCTTAGATATAGAAGAAAGTCAACTTCTAAAAAATCCAACAAAAGATTTAGAGCTATATAAGAAAAACTTAATGCTTGTAAAATATGTAGAATTTTTGGATAATGGATATGAAGATTTAGCATCTCAGATGGAAAGTACTTCAGATAATATTGATTATATCAATAATTCACAAACATATATACTAGATGAAATTTATAAAGTACTTCGTAAATTAACATTCATTCCAAAAGCTGGTGAAGGTAATGGTGCTATTGATACTATGCGTAAGCCAACATTTATAACGAATCAAGAGGTTGTTGAAAATATTCAACAAAAACTTACCTTTTTGGGAGAGAATGAAAGTGAAGATAATATTACAAAAGATTTCTCTTATGGTGATATATTAGAATCTTATAGAAAAGATACATTTATAGAATTTAAAGGAGATTATATATCTACTGATGGTACTATTACAAGACCTAAATTTGGTGAAGAAGCTGTAGAAACTGATATTACTGTTGTAGTTTCAAAAGCAGAAGCACAGGTTTCAAGAAAGTATCCATTTATCTTTACTCCTGCTGATATTACATCAATAGAAGCATTTGATATTGCTAAAAAGCTTTTAACATTTGATAAAATAAAAGGTGATAATATTTCACCTGATTCTGTTATAAGTGATCTTGTGTTACCTGAAGAATTTGATTATGGGGTAAAAGCAGAGTATAGTTCTACTAATGATGCAATACAAAAAGATGGTAATGTTACACAACCAATATCTTTTGATATAGAAGCAATGGAGGGTATATTTAAAATTATATTAAGTATTAATGGTGTTTATCAAACAGAAATAGTAGAACATAAATTAAAAGTTCCAACATTAACATTAACAGATGAAGAAGCTGTATTAGCAGCAATTGAAGAATTTGAAACTATATTATCAAGCCAGAATGATATTATCTATAATAATTTATCAAAAGAGAATTTTGGTGCAATATATTCATATAGTTCAAATAAACCAAATAACCTAACGGTTGATGGAAATATCACTCATCCAGCTGTTGGAGAGGATGATATCATAATTGATATAAATGTAACCGCTTCTAAAGGTGAACATAATCTTTCAAAAGAGTTTACAGCTACTATTCCTGCACTAGAGATACAAAAAGATGAATTAGAATATGCAAGAGATGATTTAAATTTTGATAATTTTAAAAATGCCAATAGTGATATGCAAAAAATAACAACTGATTTAAATTTAATCTCTTCTCTTGATGGATATGATGGTGTTGTAATTAGTTGGCTATCTAATGATGAAAAAACTATAAGTAGTGCAGGAGTTGTAACACAACCAATAGATACAGAAGGTGGAAAATCTGGAGTAATTAAAGCAGAAGCAATGAATGTAATTTTAACTGCAACTTTAAGCCTTTATGATAAAGAAGATTTAACTAAAGATTTTAATCTAATAGTTTTACCTGCAGAAGAGGTAATTCCAGAACCAATACCTGAACCAACACCAGTTTTACCACAAGCAAAAGAAGCTTTAGATTTTGATGATATTAAAAATGCAAATAGCGATGCAAAAGAGATTACAACTGATTTAAATCTTGTTACTTCTCTTGATGAATTTGAAGGTGTTGTAATTGAATGGGCATCTAGTGATGAAACTGCTATAAGTACGGCTGGTGTTGTAACACAACCACAAGAAAAAAGGGGGAAAGGAGGAACCACACCAGCAGATCCTATAGATGTAACTTTAACTGCTACATTATCTAAAGATGGTGAGACTACTATTACTAAAGATATACCAGTAACAGTATTACCTGAATAGTATTTAAAAAAGATTTTAAATAGAGTTATCTCGGAGGTGATGGCTTTAGCCTCACTAAAAGGTGGAGTTGAAGCACCACTTCCGAGTTTTACAGAATGTTTATAAAATAAACAATTTTAAAAGGATACAAAATGAAAAAAAGTTTAATTATAATTGGTGGATTACTTCTTAGTAATTTAAGTGTAGTTGCATTTGATAGTATATATGATGGTACAGGTTCGTTAATTCATCCACTTATAAGTGATGATGAGATAAAAGAAGGTCTTTCTTGGGGTGCGGATAGAGATGAAGCAGATATGCAACCACATAAAAATAAAACATCTACAGTATCGTTTCAAGTGCTATTTAATGAGAATAAGTGTACTCATGTAGATATACATGCAGAGAAGGACTTAAATCAAGATGTTTTAATAAATGTAAAATCTTGGGATGATGAAGAGATACAAGAATCATATAGAACAAGACTTTCTGTTTATGAATATTGGGAGAAAAATGGAGTAAGTATTGATTTAGATAAGTATTCTTGGGCAACTATCTCTGTTAGTTCAACTAAACCTATAACAGAACAAACACCTATATATGCATATTGTAGAAAAAGTGCAGATTCAAAAACAAAAATTTCTAAAATTTCAACAATAATGACAAAACTAGATAATAATTATTATTATATGGGAAATGGTTCATTAATTAATATGTTAAAAACAGATAATGGACAATGGGGATATGGAATAGAAAAAGATGAAGCAGTAGCATCAAATTATAAATATAACGGAGAGACTGCATTTCAAATACAAGGTAGTGAAACTTGTAAAAAAGTTAGAATTACAGATACTGGTAGCAGTAAAAAAATAGAAAATATTTTATATAAAGGTTGGGATAAAGAGGATTGGAGACAATCTAAATGTACAGAGTTACCTTGTGAATTAAATACATTCTTTATTGCTAATGATAGACCAAATTACCTTCTTGTAAAAGTTAGAACAAGAAAAAATGAGAATAATCATTTACAGGCTGAGTGTATAGCAACAGAGACACCAGAAAAAATTAATGAAAAAAGACAAAGAAATATACATCCAAGCAATTGTACTTTTACTGATGTATCTACATATAAAGATTCAATAGAAGCAATATGTGCTTCAAAAATTTTAATTGGAGATGAAGATAGTGGATATACAAAATTCAAACCAAATGATAATGCAGATTGGTTAGATTTAACAACAGCAGTAGAGTTATCTGCTAATTATGATAAAATGAGTAAAATTAGAGATCAGTATTCAAAAGAGTATGTATCTGATGCTTATATAGACGAAGCTAAAAAAATAGGATTTAATTATCCGTTAACAAAAGAGATAAATATTGGTACTGCTGTTGAGTATATTGTAAAAAGATTTTGGGATAAAGATTTAAGTTCACAAGAAGCTCTTAACTTTCTTATGGCAAAAGAGGGTGAAGATAAAATAGATTTTCCAAATACAAATCTTTCTTCAAATATAACACGAGGTTATATGAGTTATTTGGTTTTAAAAAGTGCGAGAGTTTCAGCAGATGAAAATGCAATAAATAATGGAATCCAATATATACAAGCTAAACCAGGATTTATACCATCTAAAGATGTACCAGAATGGATTGTTGCACCTAAACCAGGATTTATTGAAAATATAGCAGAAGAGAAAAAAAGAATAACAGATAATATGGATAAAACAGTTAAATCAAATGTAGCTATCTCATCAGATAAAGATACTACCGATAATACAACATTAAGTATAATGATTCTTGGAGGAAGTGAAAATAGCTTAAAAGAGGAGTATAGAGGTAAAGAAGCAAAAGAGATATTTAAGATAGCAGATGATAAAGGTATCAATACATCTTATATTGCTCCTATAACAAGTGATCGTCCTGCAATGGCAGAGTTATATGAACACTCATCAAAAGCACCACTTATGCTTGTATCTATAGTTTATACAGGTAAAAATGGTCAACCTTATCTTAAAATGGGAATAGAGATTAAGAGTGGTGAATTAGATTATACAAATCCAGAGAAATTAGCAAAAGATGGTTATACTAAAACAAAAGAGGTAGTAGCTTCTGAGTTAGTTGATTAAAATATAAGTTTTTTTCTTGTACCCAAGAGATTGGGTACACAAAATATTAATAAGGGAATTATTATGAAAAGAAAGATATTAACAAGTTTATTATTAAGTAATGTACTTTTTGCTAGTGATAGTATATATGATGGTACAGGTTCATTAATTCATCCATTAGTGAGTATGGAAGAGGTTCAAAAAGGTCTTGCATGGGGAGCAGATAGAGATGAAGTTCATATGCAACCACATTTAAATAAAACATCTACTGTAACATTTCAAGTATTATATGATAAGCAGTCTTGTACTCATGTAGATATTCATTCAGGAAATGATTTAGAACAAGATGTTATTATTAATCTTAAAGCTTGGGATGATAGGGAAACACAAGAATCATTTGTTGCAACATTACCAGCTGGTGCATATTATAAAGAAGATGGTGTAAGTTTGGATATTAGTAATTACAATTGGGTAACTATGTCTATCATTACAACTAAACCACTAAAAGAGGAAATGCCAATATTTGCATATTGTAGAGATTCACTGGATACAAAGAATACAAAAAATATTCTAAAAATTGAAAGACTCATGACAAAGCTTAATACTGATCATTATTATATGGGAAATGGTTCATTAATTAGTATGCTAGAAACAGATAATGGACAATGGGGATATGGTACTATTAAAGATGAAGCTTTAGCATCTAATACTAAATATGATACAGAAACTTCATTTCAAATACAAGGTAGTAAAAAATGTCAAAAGGTAAAAATTTCAGATTTAGCTGGTATCACAGATGTAGAAGAGATACTATATAAAGGTTGGGATAAAAAAACTTGGAGAAAATCTAATTGTATAGACCTACCTTGTGAATTAGATACATTTTTTATATCTGAAGAGAGACCAAACTACTTTCTTGTAAATGTAAAAACAAGAAAAAGTGAAGATAATCGTACTCTATCTGTTGAGTGTATAAGTAAAACAGTTAAAATAGATATACACGAAAAGCCTATAGAATATAAACATCCAAATAAATGTAAATTTGATGATGATATCACTGAAAATCAAAAGTATATTACAGCTATATGTTCTGCAGAAATTATCAGCGGAGATGAAGAGAGTAACTATAGAGAGTTTAAAGCTGATACAAATGTAACATGGGAAGAACTTACACAAGCAGTTGAATTATCTTATCACTTTGCTAAAATGAAAGATATTAGAAGTGAATATCCAAATGAATCAAAATATCAAGCATATTTGGATGAAGCTAAAAAAATAGGATTTGACTATCCTCGTGATGAAAAGATAACCTTAGGTATCGCATTAAAATATATTGTAAGTAAATTTTGGGAAAGAGATTTAAATGAAGAAAATTCAATTGAATTTATTGATAAAAAAATAAATTTAACAAATACAGAACCATCATCAAAATTAGAACGAGGTTATATGAGTTATATAGTTCTAAAAAGTGCAAGAGTATCATCAGATGATAATTCAGTTGATAGATCTTTAGTTTATGTTAATCACGAAAATAAAGATTTAGATACAAATGGAGATTCAGATATTCCAGCAAGTACTTTTAAAGATGTAACAATAGAAACAGATACAACAGAACGAAATAATATTATTCAAGAGAATATAGAAGAGGCTATCAAATCAGATGCTACTTTATCTGAAAATAATGAAACATCTAATACAGCTTTAGCAATAAAGATTATTGCAGGTGGTGAAGATGGTTTAAAAGATGAGTACCAAGATAAAACAGCTGAAGAGATTTTTGAGGAAGCAGAAGATAATGGAGTTGAAACCACTATAGAAGCTAATGTTACTAAGAGAGATACAACAATATTAGAGTTATATCAAAATGAATTAGAAGAGGAGATTCTTATTGTTTCATCAACAGATACTAATGGTGAAAATACTAAAGCTATTGATAATGGTGAAAAAATTGAAAAAGTAACAGAAGCTGATTTAAATGAGCAGGGTTATGTAAAAATCAAAGAGATGAAAGCTCAAAATTTACTAGTTGAACCAATAACTCCACTAGAAATACCTACTAATTTAATTGCAACAAGTAAAGAGTATGAAGATAAAATTGAAATTACTTGGAGTCCTGTAAATAATATAGAGAAATATTATGTTTATCGTAGCAAAAGTCCAGCAGGAGAATATGAACAGATTGACTCAACATCATCAGAATCTTATAGTGATAAAGATATAAAAATCGGTAAAAAATATTATTATAAAGTTAGAAGTTTCATATCAGAACCATCTCAATTAAGTGAATATAGTGAGTATACAGATGGGGAAACAATGGAAAAAATCAAAGTAGTTTCACAACTTCAAGCAACTGATAAAGAGTTTGAAGATAAGATAGAAATTACTTGGAATGGTACAAAAGATGCATCTGAATATTATGTATATCGTTCATCATCAGATGAAGAGTATGAAGAGATTGGTAAAACCAAATTAGCATCATATAGTGATATAAACTTAGATTCAAATAGTACATTCTACTATAAAGTTAAAACTTTACAATTAGATAGACTTAGTGAATATAGTTTTCATGATAAAGGTGAGACTAAAGAAAAAGAGGCAGTTATAATTTCAACACCATAATAAAAAAATCTTAATCTTACTAATTAATCATAACACCTCTTCTGAGGTGTTAA
>CAZBPU010000097.1:0-7206 GCA_964493845.1 uncultured Sulfurospirillum sp. | reverse complement strand
TAAAAGTATTTAAACTTCTTTCACTTTGTTCAATAGATGATTTTTGAAACTCATTAACAATTACAAACTGAAGTATAATGAAACTTATTAATAAAACAGGGATTAAAGTAAATGCTATTTTTAAACCTATACTTTTTTTTATCATTATATATCCTTTTTAATATTCAATGTTTCTATAAGATTCATATCATCCATCATCTCGTATAACTCATCATTATTTATATATAATGTTATTGGTATCTTATCTTTTTTTATAAACTTGATTAAAAATCCTATTACAGATGATGTAATAATAAAAGAGTCCTTTATATATATTTCGATAGGCTTATCAATATTTTTATTCCAAGCATTTTCTATCGCAACTTTTATTACGTCATTATCACTTAAGCTTTTTATATTTTCTTCAATAACAATCTTAATATTATCTAAATTATCCAACGTCGTTAACTTCATTTGTATCCTTAAGTAAATTAATATAACATATAATTATCACATATAGCATCTTAAACTTCTATGACCTAAATCAATTCTAATGTAAAAAGTGTCTTATACCTGTGAAGTAAAGTGCTATTTTATGTTCATTTGCAGCATCAATAACTTCATCATCTCTTATACTACCACCTGGTTCTATAATTGCTTTAACACCAGCCTCAGCAGCGGCATCAATCGAATCTCTAAATGGGAAAAATGCCTCACTTGCCATAGAACATCCACTTATATCTATACCCATATCTTCTGCTTTTCTCAAAGCTGATTTTGCAGCATCAACACGACTTGTCATACCCATACCAATCGCAACCATTGCAGAATCTTTAACATAAACAACACAATTTGATTTAGTAAGAGCAGCTACTTTTACAGCTATCTCTAAATCACTCATCTCTTGCTTAGTTGCTTCTCTAGTAGTTTTACATACAGCACTATCTACTTCATCATCCTTGACTTTATCACTATTTTGATAAACAAAACCACCATCAACATGTTTAAAATCATGCTCATCATCATTTAATACAAGATATTTACTCTGCTGAGTAAAAATTTTAATTCTTTTCTTCTTTTTAAATACTGCCAATGCATCTTCATCTACATTTGCTGCGATTATCACTTCTACAAAAATCTCATTTATTTTTGTTGCTAAAGCTACATTAAGAGTACCATTTATCGCAACTACTCCACCAAAAGCAGAAACTGGGTCACACCTTAACGCTTTTTCATATGAATCTAAAACATTTTCTCCAATTGCAAAACCACAAGGATTAGCATGTTTTATGATAGAAACTGCTGGAGCTTCACCAAATGAAGCTGCAATTTTAATTGCACCATTTATGTCATTTACATTGTTAAAACTAGCTTCACCTTTAAGAGTTTTAAAGTTATTTGTAAAAAAGTAATCAAACTCATATAAAGCACCTTGTTGATGTGGGTTTTCTCCATATCTTGTATCAAATGCTTTTTCACCAACAATAAACTGCTTTTGACCAAAACCACCATTAAATCTCTTATTCATATAGTTTGCTATCATACTATCATACGCAGCAGTATGTTCATAAGCTTTTATCATTAAGTCACGTCTAAACTCTACAGTATTTTTATTATTTTTAATAGCATCTATAACACTATCAAAATCAGTGACATCGGTAACTATCAAAACACTATTAAAGTTTTTTGCTGCACTTCTAACCATAGCTGGTCCACCAATATCAATATTTTCTATAATTTCATCAAAATTATCAGTCTTAGTTATCGTCTCTTTGAAGGGATAAAGATTTACACAAACCAAATCTATACCTTCTACACCAAGCTCTTTTGCTTGAGCTACATGTGACTCTTTATCTCGACGATACAAAATTCCACCATGTACATACGGGTTCAAAGTCTTGACACGTCCTTCAAAACACTCAGGAAATTTTGTAACTTCATCTATTTCTATTGCTTTTATACCATTTTGCTTAAGAAGCTTAAAAGTTCCTCCAGTAGAAACAATCTCATACCCTAAAGATTCTAACTCTTTAGCAAACTCAACAATACCTGTTTTATCACTTACACTAATTAATGCTCTCACGCTTCACCCTTAAATATAAATATGTACCTATTTTACTAAATTTTTCTTTATATCCTCATAAGCTTTAACAAATACTAAGATAAACTCTTCTTAATAATTTCATAAGCCTCATTAATTTCTTGTAATTTTTCTGTCGCTTGATCTATAATAGACTGCTCTTTACCTTGTCCCATCAAAATATCAGGATGATTTTGACGAACTAGTTTTCTATACTCTTTTTTTACAGTTGAAAAATCTACACCTTTTTGTAGACCTAAAGTCTGATATGCTTTTTCTAAATTCATACCTTTTTGTTTTTCTCTTTGTGCATAAAACTGTTCAAATTTACTTATAAGTGCTTTAAAATCACTCTGTTTTATCTCCAAGGCATTTGCTATATCCTCACAAATCATAAATTCTGCGTTTGAAAAATCATTATCAATAAAAGCAAGATTTAAAAGATACTCCATAACACCTAAACGTTTACGATAGTCTCTATTAGTAAGTCTTAGATACTTTTGAGAAATTTCTATCGTGTTATTAAAACTACGCATCTCTTTTTTATATATATCTTTTAACTCTTCTCTTACTTCTTCACTATTTTCAAATACTTTTGCTATATCTGTAAATGTATGACTGAGAAGTTCTGCTTCAAGCTCACAAACTTTACCATCTGCTTTTGCAACTTTTGCCATAAGTGCTACTAAAAGTCCAGCTTCATGTTCTGCTAAGCTACCTCTTAATCTCTGTTTTTTATTTAAATTTATGTTTTGATAGTCTGCTGTTTTATACCCTCTTGTCAACATATAAAAAATCAATCCTACAATAAATATAACCATCCAATTCAATTTACTTCCTTTTTTTTTATTATTCTACTAAAATATCATAAACAATTTATTAAAGGTCAATATGCTTACTATTATAGTATTTACTCTTATTATATCACTACTTTGCAATATAATCTTAAAAGAGTTTGGTTTACCTACTATTATTGGCTATATTTTTACAGGTACAATCATAGCTTATGGTTTTGGTTTACATGATGCTGTAAATAATCATGAATTAAAAGAAATTGCAGAGTTTGGTGTGGTCTTTTTGATGTTCACTATAGGTTTAGAATTTTCTGTATCTGAGCTTAAAAAAATGAAATATGAAGTTTTTTTAGCTGGTTCAATGCAAATTATTATAACCTCCCTCATAGTCTATGCTATTGGTTTCTATCTTCTTGAGATTGAGCAAAAAATGTCTATAGTAATTTCATTAGCTATAACTCTTTCATCAACAGCAATTGTATTAAAAACTTTTAATGAAACTGGAGAAATCAATAAACGATATGGAAAAAGAACTTTAGGTATTTTAATTATGCAAGATATTGCTGTAATTCCAATTTTACTTCTACTTGGTTTTCTAGCTAGTGATAATGGAAATGTATCTGAAATACTCTTAAACACTTTTATAAATGCCATCATACTACTAGCAATTCTTTATATCATGGGAAAATTCTTCTTAGAAAGATTTTTTACTCTTATAACAAAAACAAACTCTGATGAACTTTTTGTAGGAACAATTTTATTTTTAGCAATTGGCTCATCATATCTTGCTCATGAACTAGGTTTTTCATACTCACTAGGTGCATTTATTGCGGGTATGCTTATTTCTGAAACAAAATTTAAACATCAAGCTGAAGCTGATTTGATTCCTTTTAGAGATATCCTTCTAGGTATATTTTTTATAACTGTTGGAATGCAAATAGATTTTGATATAATTTCAAAATATATACATATTATAACTCTTCTTTTAATAGCTATTTTGATTTTAAAATTTATAATTATATTTACTATTGTTAAACTCAATGAAAATAAAAAAACAAGTTTTAAAACTGCTCTAGCATTGATACAAGTTGGTGAGTTTTCATTAGCCATATTAGAATTAGCAAAGTCTAATCAATTAGTAACAACAGAGTATGGACAAATTATGATTATAACTATAGTTATATCTATGATTCTCACTCCAATTATACTAAAAAATCTCACACAAATTACAGACAAAATTATAAAAAAAGATGATTGTACTCCTATCTTATCTGAATGCATATCAAGTAAAATTAAAAATCATGTAGTTATACTTGGTTATGGAGAGTTTGGACAAAGTATAGCTTCTGCTTTTAGAAAAAGTGGTGAATTATATGTCATAGTGGAAAATGACATATATTCATATCATAAAGGAGTAGACAAAAATGAACCAATTATATTTGGTAATGCCTTAAAAAAAGAGGTTTTAAAAAACACTTATCTTAAAGATGCAAAAAAAGTTATTATTGCTATAGATAATCCAAAAAAGTTGTATCAAATATGTGAAACTATAACTAAAGAGATACCAACAAATAAAATATTGGTTAAAGTACATAGTAAAAGAGAAAAAAGTAGTATAGAAGAGTTAAATATACAAAATATTATAGTTGAAAATATAGAAACAAGTAAAGCTGTAGTCCAAAGGGTAAAAAATGAATACATTTGATGAAATAATAGATAGAACAGAATCTGGCTGTCAAAAATGGGATAAATACAAAAATACCGATGTAATCCCAATGTGGGTTGCTGATATGGATTTTAAATCTCCACCTGCCATTATAGATACTCTAAAAAAGAGGGTCGAACATGGTGTTTTTGGTTATACTAGTGTTGATTTAGAGACAGATAGAGCGGTTGTTGATTTTATAGAACGACACTATAATTGGAAAATTGAGTCCAATTGGATTGTATGGATTGATGGTGTAGTTCCAGCTATGAATATAGCTTGTCGTTCTGTATCAACTAAAGATGTTATAATCAATACTCCAATATATCCACATTTTGTTAAGGCACCTAAAAATACAAATAAAAACATTATCAAAGTTCCTATGATTGAAAAAGATAAAAGATGGACTGTAGATTTTGAAGATTTTGAAAGTAAAATCACTCCTGATTGTAAGTTATTTATGTTTTGTAACCCTTATAATCCTGGAGGAACTGTATTTAGAAAAGATGAGTTAGAAAAACTATCTAGTATAATTATAAAACATGATTTAACAATCTGTTCAGATGAAATACACTCTGATTTAATTTTAAATCCAGAGGTTAAACATATACCCATTGCCTCTTTAAACAAGGATATACAAAATAGAAGTATCACCCTATATGCTCCTAGTAAGACATTTAATATAGCTGGTATTCAAAGCTCTTTTGCTATAATCCCCAATTTAAATATGAGAAAAAACTTTAAAAGAGAAATGGCTGGCATTATTGGTGATATAAATATTTTTGCCATAGTAGCTACAAAAACAGCATATACTTTATGTGATGATTGGCTAGAAGAAGTAAGAGATTATTTGAGAAATAACTTACAAATAGTTCAAAAATTTGTAGAAAAATACCCTCAAATAAAGCTATTAGATCAAGATGCAACCTACCTTGCTTGGATTGATGTGAGTAAATTAAATCTTGACAATCCATATGAGTATTTTCTATCTTATGGTGTTGGTTTGAGTGATGGTGAGCCTTTTGGAGACAAAAACTTTATAAGACTAAATTTTGGTACAACTAAAGAGTTACTAAAAGAAGGATTAAAAAGAATCGAAAATGGATTGAAAAACTTATAGTTTAATATAAAAAATCAAAGAAGAGTTCACTTAAGGACTCTTTTTCTCTTCCACTATTTTTCTTAACTCTCTAACCTCTTCTAAAAGAATATCCATTTTTTTACTATCTTCATGAATCTCATCTTTCATCTTTTCATCTTGCATTTTTTGCATCTCACCAATAATAACAGCAACAAAAAGATTAAAAAATACAAATGCAGCTATGATAATGAAACTTATATAATATATCCAAGACCAAGGATGAACTTCCATAGTCTCATACATAACATCTGTCCAATCTTCAAAGGTAAATATTCTAAAAAGTGTTAGCATAGCTACTAAAAAATTGTCCCATAAGCCTGAAGGCATATCTGAAAATAAAAAACTTCCCATGATGGCATATATATAAAAAATTATAAATAGAAGGATTACTATATCGACTATAGCTGGGATAGCCTTTATAAGCATATCTATTATAGACTTTAGTTCAGGTCGAGCTGTAAAAAGACGTAACACTCTAAATACTCTTAAAAGTCTCGCTATTGCAGCAAAAGAGCTATTTTCTAAAGGCATAAGAGTAATCATAACTATAACAAAATCAAAGATATTCCATCCACTTTTGAAGAAGTTTAAAAACTTATCTTCAGCAGTCATTTTTATCACTAATTCTATAACAAAATATACAGTAACAATATAATCTAATACATGTAAAAAATCACCCAATGGTTGAGCAACAGTATCTAAAGTTTCAAAACCAAGTACTGAAGCATAAAAAATAATTATTGAAGTTGTAAGATTAGAGAACCATCTTGAATCTCTTATATATTTTATCTTTAAAATAAATTTATTCATAGTTATTCAGATGATTCTATTATTTTTATTTTATTATATATCTTGCTCAACCACTTCTTGAAACCTATCAAAATAGATATTTCTCATAGCAGTTAAATCAGCACTTATATCATTACATACAAAACCACTCTCTTCTACTTGTCCTATTTTTGTTACACTAAGACCAAGTTGTTTTGCCATGTTTTCAAATACAACATCATTTTTAACTTCAACAATAGCACGAGAAAAACTCTCTGAAAAAATATCTTTACTATCAGGAAGTTCAACATTACATGTAACACCTTTTGAACTTACTACACACATCTTTGCTAAAGCAATTGCAAGTCCTCCAACATTAACATCTTTTGCAGCACTTATAATATCTGCTTTATTTGCCTCAATAATAAGTTCCCAAAGAGCTAACTCTTTATCATAATCAATCAAAGGAAGTTTTCCTTCTACTTTATTATAAAGCTCTTTCATATAAAGACTTCCACCAAATTCACTTTTAGTCTCACCTACAAGATAAACAGAAGCACCAACTTCTTGAAATGAACTTGGAAGAACTTTGTTAGCATCATCATTGACACCAACCATAGCTATTGCAGGTGTTGGATAAACCCCTATTCCATTTGTTTCATTGTAAAGTGATACATTACCACTCACAACAGGAGTATTTAGCTTTGCACAAGCTTCTTTGATACCATAACACCCCTGT
>CAZBPU010000096.1:0-7248 GCA_964493845.1 uncultured Sulfurospirillum sp. | reverse complement strand
ATGTTATTTAGATCAATATATTTCATGTACATCCATTCTGAAAAAAGTTACTTATAAATATACTATTTTTTACCTTTATATGAGATATATATGGTATACTTTTTAAAAAATTTTAGTAGGTAACAAATGGGATTCTGGGAAAATTTTGAAAAAGATAAAAAACTTATAGTAGCTCATAGAGGTGCTAGATCGATTAGACCTGAAAATACGATGTCAGCTTTTAAAAAAGCCATAAAAAAAAGTGACTATATAGAGTTGGATGTAGGATTTACCAAAGATGGAGTTCCTGTTATCATTCACGATAATACACTAGAAAGGACTTCTAACGTCAAGGATTTTCCTGAGTTTAAAAAACCTTATAAGGTTATTGACTATACTTATAAACAGTTAAGAAAACTAGATTTCGGCTCTTGGTTTTTAAAAGAGGATCCTTTTGGAACTATTAAAAATGGTACAGTTACTCGAGAAGAGTTACAAACTTTGAAAACTCAAAAAATTTTATCACTGGGAAAAATGTTAAGGTTTCTTAGGAAACATAAATTTCCTGTTAATATTGAGATAAAAGATGCTACTAGGACACCATTTGATAAAACAGCTGTTCAGACTATTGTTGATATCATAGAAAAGAATGTTATGGTAAATTATGTTCTTCTTTCATCTTTTAACCATAAGTATCTTAGAAAAGTACATAAACTGAACTCCAATATAGATATAGCTGCATTGCAAGAAAATGAGCATCCGCATGATTTAGTTAAACGTTTGAAGCGCTTGAGAGTAAGAAGTTATCATCCAGCTTTCAATATTGCAGATACTGATTTGATACAAAATCTTAACAATGCAGGGATATTTGTCAATATTTTCACTGTTAATGACACAAAAGATAAGCAAAATCTTTTTAATAATGGTGCAAAATCAGTTTTTACGGATATCTTAGATTGAAAAAAATAGCTTCTATCGATGTTGGACTAAAAAGAATAGGAGTTGCAATCTGTTTAAGTGCAGATATAGTGACACCTCAAACCGCAATATTGAGAAAAAATAGAAAGCAAGCAGCACGTGATATTGATATATTTTTAAAAGAGTGGGAGATAGATACTTTAGTGATAGGAGTTCCAAAAGGAGGCTCTAGCGAAGAAGAGATGACAAAACGAATTGAGCATTTTGTATCTCTTTTGGAGTTTGATGGTGTAAAAACATATCAAGATGAGTATGGCTCATCACTCGAAGCCAAAGAGATGATGCAAGGAGTTACTAAACAAAAAAGAGATGGGAAAGTAGACTCTATAGCAGCAAAGATTATTTTAGAAAGATGGCTTTGTAGATAGTTTCATCATAAGCAACGATAACACTCTCGTTAAATTCTATAACAGGACGTTTTATAAGCATATTTTCTTTAATAAGCCACTCATTTTTTCCTTCATCATTTAGTTTTAGATCTTTTAATTTAAGAGTTCTATATTTTGTTCCTCTATTGTTAAAAAGAGTATCGATAGAAACTTTTTGAAGCCAATAGTCTATTTTCTCCTCATTAATTGTAGTTTTTTTAAAATCTACGAGTTCAAATTCTATGTCATTTTCTTTAAAAAACTTTATAGCTTTTCTTACACTACCACAGGTTTTTATACCGTATATTTTCATTTTTATCCTTATTTAACTTTTATAATAGTAAAGTATATAGATAAATAGTTTAAAAAGGAGTTAGTATGCAAGTAAATGCAACAGCTATGGGTGCCTATTCTGATTGGATGGGAAACAATGCAAATAATATAGCCAATGTTAATACTGATGATTTTAACTCTACTCGAACTATTATAGAGAGCCAGAGTGGTGCTAGTGTTAAAGCAGTATCTTCACTTACTCAAAGTGGTACAGATTTATCACAAGAAATTACTGAACAAATTCCTATTGAAGGTGGTTTTAGTGCTCAAGTAGCAGCAATAAAGACACAAGAAGATATGATAGGAACTCTGCTTGATATGAGTGTTTAAAGAATTAACATAGCATCGCCATAAGAGAAAAATCTATATCTTTTTTCTACAGCAACTTTATAAATTTCTAATGCTTTTTCAATGCCTACAAATGAAGAAACAAGCATAAGTAGTGTTGATTTTGGTAAATGAAAGTTTGTTAAAAGATGATTTACTCTTTTAGGTTTGTTATTTGGATGTAAAAATAGGTCACTTTTGCCAGTTTTTAGATTTTCTCTCACATAATATTCTACTGTTCTTGTTACAGTTGTTCCAACAGCGAGTATTGGATTATTGCTATCTATAGCTTTACATGTTGACTCAGGAATCTCATAAAACTCAGAGTGCATAACATGGTCTTTTATTGATTCCGCCTCAACAGGCTTAAATGTTCCAGCTCCAACGTGAAGAGTTAAAAAGTGAGTTTCATATCTGTCTTGCAGCTCTTTAAACATCTCATCTGTAAAATGCAAAGAAGCAGTTGGAGCAGCTACAGCACCACGTTCTTTTGAAAATACAGTTTGATACTCTATTTCATCTTCCTTATTATCTTCTCGTTTAATATAAGGGGGTAGTGGTATATGTCCAATATTTTCTAAAATATTAAAAAGTTCATCACTATTTATAGGTCTATTTTTATGAAAAAAAGTAACTATACGAGTTCCATCTTCTTGAAGAGAGAGTACTTTTGCTTTTAAGTCATCATCAAAAAAAAGTTCCATATCTACTTTAACACGTCCACGAATATATACAGAAAATTTTCCATCTAGCAAAGGAGAATTTAGCAAAAGTTCAATCTTTCCTCCACTCATTTTTTTACCAAATACTCTTGCTTTAACTACTTTTGTATTGTTTAAAAGAACGGTTATATCTTTGTTTAAATAATCAAATAGTTTATTAAAAGTTGTATGGATTATAGTGTTATCTTTTCTATTGTAGATTAATAGTTTTGCACTATCTCTTGGAGTTGCCGGAAATTCTGCTATAAGAGATTCCGGCAGTTTATAATCATAAGTTGATTTTAGAAGAGGGTCTATTTTTCTTCCTCTTTTATATCTTCTGTTTCAGTTTTTTCGTCTTCATCATCATCGTCGTCTTCATCTTCATCTTCATCTTCATCAAGTTCAGGGTTAACCGCACGAGCAACTAAAATAGATATTCCATAAAGGATAACAAGTGGTCCAGCCATTAAAAATTGTGTTAGTATATCTGGTGGAGTAAGAAGAGCTGATACTAAAAATATAATGATAATTGCATATCTGAAAAAACGAATTAAACTTTTATCTGTAACAAATCCAAGTTTTGCAAAGAAAAATGTGATAACTGGAAGCTCAAAAGCTAATCCAAAACCAAAAAGTAGTTTTGTAAAAAAGCTAACATATTCACCTATACTAGGTAGTGCCTTAAAGAGTTGAGCGCCAAAGTTTACAAGAAAATCAAAGCCTAAAGGAACAACGATATAGTAACAAAATGTTGCACCTGATAGGAACATAATTGTTGCAAATAAAACAAATGGTACAACTAGTTTTTTTTCATTTTCATAAAGTCCAGGAGCTACAAATAGCCAAAATTGCCAAAATATAATTGGTAGTGAAAGTAAAAAAGCTGTAAAAAAAGATACCTTAAGAGCTGTAAAAAAAGGCTCTTGTACTTTAGTAAATATAACTTCTGAACCAGCAGGAAGAACTGTTTCTAGTGGAGCAATCATTATTGCTAAAATTGGTTCCCAGAAATTGAAGCAGATAAAAAATGTTACAAAAAGAACAGCAACTGAGATGCCAAGACGTTTTCTTAGTTCAACTAAGTGTGGTTTTAACTCATCAAACATTTTCGCTCTTTTCTGTTTCCTTAGGTAAACTATCACCCATTATTGTTTTTTTTACACCAAGTGGATCATCTTTAATTTCATTTACTTTGTTCATGCTCTCTTTTATATCTTTAAAAGTATCAGTAACACCCGTTGTGGATCTTTTTATCTCATTTAGTTCATCAAAGGTTACTGTTTTTCGCACACTTGTTGCAGCTTCATCAAGTTTTTTCTTATACTCTAAAGTTTCATCTTTGAGCTCTTGTATTTTTATCTCTTGTTCAAACGATGATTTAGCATCATTTATACTACTTTTAAATGATTTAAAAAATTTGGCAATTTGTACCATGGTTGAGGGGAGTTTATCTGGCCCTAAAAAAAGTATAGCGATAACTGCTATAATCATAATCTCTGCAAAACTCATTCCGAACATTTATCTTCCTTGCGTTAAAGAGAGAATTTTATCCAAAATTGCCTTAAGAAATTATGTAAAGAGCTATCTCATCGGCTAACAAGTAGTTGTTGTTGTACGCTATACTGTCTTTAAGAGTAAGTTTTTTCTCTTTTATTAGTAGAGTGACTTTTTCTTTTTCTTGGGTATTTAACTTACTTAAATTAATACCAATTTTACTTCTAAGACCTAAAAACAGACTCTCTACATGTAAGTCATTATTTGATAGTCTTTCAACTTCTACATGTAAAGGATTTTTTATATACTCTTCTATGTTTTTGTTTGGGTAATATCTTTCGTTTTTTAAAAAACCAACAGCACCAGCACCAATACCCATATAGTCATCACCACCCCAATATCCAAGATTATGTATACTTTGATACTCTCCAAAATTTGAGATTTCATATTGTGGAAATTTTGAAGTAACTTTTTTTATAAAGTTAGTTGCTAATTCGACAGAATTGTTTGTGAGCTCTTCTCGTTGATAAAAAGGTGTATTTTCTTCTAATGTTAAAGCGTATGAACTTATATGATTTATTGGAAGTGAAAAGGCTATATCAATATCATCTTCTACGTCAAAACTTGTTGCGTATATTAGGTCACATGAGATATTTTTAATACCGATTTTATGTGCATTATTTATTGCATTTATGGCTTGCATTTTTGAGTGATTTCGTCCAAGTTTTTTTAGTTTTATTTCATCAAAACTTTGTACACCAAAACTAACACGATTTATTCCTAGATTTTTCATTCCTTTGAGCCATGTTATTGAAGCAGAATTTGGATTTGCTTCTGTTGTTATCTCTGTATCTTTATTTAAAAAAGGTTTTAGTATTTTAAAAAACTCTTCATACATATAGGGCTCAACAGTTGAAGGAGTTCCTCCTCCAATGAATATAGATTTTATATTTTTTGGTTTAAACTTTTCAAGGTCATTTTTTAGTTGAATAACTATTGCTTTCATGTAATTTTCTCTTTGTGAAAATTTATCTACATAAGAATTAAATGCACAATAGTGGCACTTTGAATCACAAAAAGGGATATGTAGATATACTAACAACATGTACTCTTTAAATAGAACATACTAAGTTTCTTCCAGATTTTTTTGCAAGATATAGAGCTGAATCAGCCAATTTATATATCTGAGAGATATCAGAAATTTGGTCGTTATTGCTAACACACCCTATGCTGATAGTGCAATATATTGATTTATCTTGGTATTGGTAAGGAGTACTGCCAACTTTATCTTTTATTCTGTTTGCTATGAGGCTTGATTCATATTTGTTGGTTGATGGTAAAAGAATCGCAAATTCTTCACCTCCCATACGAGCAAAATAGTCACTTTTTCTTAGATAACCTTTACAAATATTTACAATATGAATTAATATTTTATCTCCAACTGGATGACCATAGGTATCGTTTATTTTTTTAAAAAAGTCTATATCTATCATCAAAAATGAAAAAATATTTTTGTTTTGTTTATCTAAAATAAACTGTTCCTCCATTATTTGTTCTAATTTACGTCTGTTTAATATACCAGTTAGTGGGTCAGTAGAAGCCTCTTCTCGTAGTCTATTTTCATTCTTTTTTCTTTTACTAATATCTATTGCAACTCCTATTAGTTTGCTATTTCTATTTTTTGCTTTATTGGTGATTGTTCCTATTAGTTCCATCCATATATAATTGTCTTTTTTTATGTTTATACGTACATCACATCTAAATTTTTCACTTTTATTTTTAATGTAGCTATTTATTTTTTCTATAAGTTTTACTCTGTCATCTTTATGAATAATCTTTAATATATTTTTAAAAGTTAGTTGAAAATTCTCTTTATTTTTAAAAGTTTTATCAAAAATATTAGATGTAAACCATAGATATTTTCTATTCAAATCAAACTCCCAAACAGTATATTCTGTAATTTGTTGGAGAATATCTAGCTGTCTTTTTTTTGCACTAAGTTTATCTCTTAAAATTGCACTTGAAATAAGATAAGCAGCAGTACGTAATAATGCAACCATAGAATCTGACCACTCATACTCTCGTTCACAATCATCTAACCCCAAGACTCCCCACCAGTGATTTTCTACAAAGATAGGTATTGTTAACATAGATTTTACATTTTGAGCTTCAAGATTTCTTTTATTAGCAGAAGGTTTTAGTTTACTTATAATTATTTTTTGATACTTTCGTTCAAGCCTACTTTGTATCATAAGTTTATAATCAGGTTCATTGATTTTAGTTTCAAATCTACTAAAAGCAGGAAGTTTTATTTGAACATACTCTTTTTTAGATGACCACTCAAATACATAATCTTGTATTATGGATTTTTTGGTTAGTTTTAAGGTTTGAAAAATCCAAACTCTACTCACTTTTGTAATTTTACCAATGCTCTCTAAAAGTTCATTAAGACCATCTGGCCAACCTTTGCCATTAGTTAAGTCTTCAGCACTTCTCGCAATGGCTGTTAATAGTTTTGATTGAATATCATCATTATTATTGTTATTCATGCCAAGATTTTTAAATTCACCAGTATTTACCATTCTAGAAGACCTTTCTATGATTTAATAAAGATTGATTCAAGCTTATCATTTTTTAATTATATTTTAGATAAAATCACGGATTAATAGACTTCTTGTATAACTATTTTTATTAGATTAAATGTGGTTATATAAGAAGTTTAAAAACTAAAAGGAGAGATATTGCAAAATAAAAAGCGATACAGACCAAATGTTGCTGCAATTATTGTCTCTTCTAAGTATCCATTTGAAGCTGAGCTTTTTATAGCTTTGCGCAATGATATAGAAGATGCTTGGCAATTTCCTCAAGGTGGGATTGATGATGGTGAGACTCCAAAAGAGGCACTTTTTAGGGAGCTTGAAGAAGAGATAGGAACAGGTGATGTGGAGATTTTGGCTGAGTATCCTGAGTGGATTAGTTATGATTTTCCTGGTACTGTTGCAAAAAAAATGTACCCATTTGATGGGCAGACACAGAAGTATTTTTTAGTTAGATTAAAAGATGAT
>CAZBPU010000095.1:3239-7250 GCA_964493845.1 uncultured Sulfurospirillum sp. | reverse complement strand
CTTCGGGTTATGAGCCCGACGAGCTACCGAACTGCTCTATTCCGCGATATTTAAAGTGTGGATGGGGATATAGGATTCGAACCTATGAATGCTAGCACCAAAAGCTAGTGCCTTACCACTTGGCGAATCCCCATCATTTAAAAAGTTAAAATTGGTTGCGGAAACAGGATTTGAACCTGTGACCTTCGGGTTATGAGCCCGACGAGCTACCGAACTGCTCTATTCCGCGATATTTAAACAAAAACAATCTTTTGTCTTGTTGTGGCGGAATTATAGAGAAATATTTTAAAAATGTCAAGTGATTTATATACAACTTTGTAAATTCTTTTAAAAAATTATATTTTAGGGAACGATTTAATCAATTTTTTTATATAATTTATTAAAATTACATAAAAAGAGAAAATATGAAACCTATACAAAGAGTATTAGAAGCGATTGAAGAGATTAAAAAAGGCAATATGGTTATCATGATTGATGATGAGGATAGAGAAAATGAGGGCGACCTTGTTTATGCAGCATCATTTAGTTCAGATAAGCATGTAAATTTTATGGCAACTCATGCAAGAGGGTTGATATGTGTTGCAGTAAGTAAAACTATCGCTACAAGATTAGACCTAAACCCTATGGTAAGTTCAAATACATCATCGTATGAAACAGCATTTACAGTTTCAGTTGATGCAAGAGATGCTTTAACGGGTATATCTGCTAAAGAGAGAGATGATACTATTAAAATTTTAGCAAACCCTATTAGTCATTCAGTAGAGCTAGTAAAACCAGGGCATATATTTCCTTTAATAGCTAAAGATGGTGGAACATTAGTACGTACTGGTCATACAGAGGGTTCTGTTGATATTTGTCGTTTAGCAGGTTTAAGTGAAGCTGGTGTTATCTGTGAGATAATTAAAGCTGATGGAACTATGGCACGTCGTGATGATTTAGATGTTTTTGGTGAAGAGCATAATCTTAAAACTGTTTTTATCTCTGATATTGTTGAATACCGTTTAGCAAATGAGAGTTTAGTAAATGAAACAAAAGTACAAGAGATAGAATTTTTTTCTCAAAATGTAAAAGAGCATACATTTCAAGACCACGATGGAGTAGAACATACTGCGATTGTTTTTTCAACTGATGGTGAGATTGTAAATGTACGTGTTCATAATGTTCTTACAGATATAGAACTTCTTTTAAATCAATCAAAATATAACAACCTTATCAATTCAATAGAGTATCTAAAAGCGAATGGTGGTGTTTTAGTATTTATCAATAAAATAAACCATCAAGATAATGCAACGATGAAAGAGTTTGGAACAGGTGCACAGATATTAAAATCTTTTGGTATCCATAAAATGAACCTAATAACTTCTTTAAAACAAACAGATTTTGTAGGTCTGAGTGGTTTTGGTTTAGAAATTAACAATACAATCGATCTATAATGAGAGATTTTTTTAAAAGAGTAGAAGATGATAATATAGTAAATATAGAGGTAAACTTTGAAGTAGAAGATGCCAAGGAGATGAATCCATGGTTGTTAAGTATTTTCGTAAAATATGATGGAGCAGATGAGAGGATAGAGGGTTATGAAGAGTTTTTAGAAACAAAAGAAGCTCTTATAATCGCTTTAGGTCATAATGACAGAGCTATCTATGTTGGAACGAGAATAGTAGATGGTTGGAGTGAATTTTACTTTTATTCGTATGATTCAAAAAGAGTTGATTCTATTGTAAAACAGATACTTACACCATCAAATTATGTATATGAAAGTAATATAGTACGTGATACAAAATGGGACTTTCATCATCATAACCTAGTACCAACAGAGTTAGAACTTTGCCATATTCAAAGTGCAAAAATAATCTTTTTACTTCAAGAGGAGGAGGAAGATTTAACAGTTCCTAGAGAGGTTGAACACTATCTTTCATTTGAAACACCTACTCAAAAAAATAGATTTTTAAACACTTTAGATATTGAAGGTTGTAAGATTAAAGATGAGATAGACAGTGAAGAGTTTGAACACGGTGTAGCTTTAGTAAAAACTCACCGTGTAACTGAAGAGGAAGTTGAGAAAGTTGTTTCTGTTCTTTTTGCTGAGGTTAAAAAGTGTGATGGTTTTTATGAAGGGTGGAGTACGGTTTTGGTAAATGAAGAATAAATAAACTGCATAACTGAATGACTTAAAAGAATATTTTTGTCATTCTAGTTTTGATTTAAAAATTAGAGGACAAATTTAATGACAAAAATATTCGCAATAACAGGAACAATAAACTATCTCTTAGTAATCTTCCTAAATGCTTTTACAGACTTAGGTCACAAAATCATCATTCAAAACACAATTTTTAAAATATATGATGGAGATATACAGATAGTTCTAACTGCTATCGTAAATGCTCTTATCATATTACCTTTTATATTAGTGTTTTCCCCTACAGGATTTTTATCCGATAAGTTTCCTAAAAATGAGATTATGAAATACTCTGCTCTTTTTGCAGTGGTCATAACATTAGGTATCACATATTCTTACTATAACGGACTCTTTTTTACTGCATTTGGATTAACTTTTCTTTTAGCATTTCAAAGTGCCATTTATGGACCTGCTAAATATGGGTATATTAAAGAGTTAGTGGGTATAAAGTTTATCAGTAGTGGTAATGGAGCTGTTCAAGCTGTTACAACAGTGGCTATTTTAGGTGGTATGCTTTTTTATACTATTTTATTTGAAAATATGCTTACACAAGAGTACCAAACAAAAGAAGATATTTTACTTCTTATTGCACCTCTTGGTTGGCTTTTAGTTTTTGGTTCTGTTATTCAGTTTATTTTAGCATTACAACTTCCAAATAAGATGCAAGAGAAAAGCCAAAGAGAGTTTCAATTTTCAAAATATATCAAAGGAAATTATCTTAGAAAAAATATGAAGATGGTTACAAGAAAAAAAGAGATTTTTGATGCTATTTTAGCTCTTGGTCTTTTTTGGTCTATCTCTCAAGTGATTTTAGCAGTATTTGGTGAGTATGCAAAAAGTGAACTTGATGTTACAAATACTATCTATATTCAAGGTGTAATGATGTTAGCAGGTATCGGTATTGTTATCGGTTCTATTTTGGCATCTAAGTTTTCAAAATATTTTATAAATGTTGGTCTTATTGCCATAGGCTCTTTAAGCATTACATTTTTAGTATTTTTAATCCCTTTTACCTCTTCTATGAAGATGATGGCATTAATATTTTTCCTTTTTGGTATCTTTTCAGGTTTTATAATGGTACCACTTAATGCAAAAATTCAGTTTCTCTCTCCACGTGTGCATTTAGGAACTATTTTAGCAGGAAACAATTTTATACAAAACCTTTTTATGTTTTCATTTTTAGTTTTAACAACTATTTTTGCATTTTATGGAATGAATGCAGAGTATCTTATCTATTCTATGGTTTTAGTGGGTGCTTTATTGAGTTGTTTAGTTTTAAAAAGATATTTTTTAGCAACTATATGGGCAACATTTGAACTCATTTTATCGCTAAGATACAAGTTTGAATATATAGGTTTAGAAAATATAAAAGATAATCAAGCGATACTTCTCTTAGGAAATCACGTAAGTTGGATAGATTGGCTTATCTTACAACTTCCACTACATAGACACATAAATTTTTTAATGGATAAAGATATATATAACTGGAAAGGTTTTAACTATTTTTTCAGATTAGGAGAAACTATACCAATATCTCCAAGAGCTTCAAAAGACGCATTTAAAGAGGCATCACAACGTTTAAAAGATAAAAAAATTGTAGGTATCTTCCCAGAGGGTGGCATTACAAAAGATGGAGAGCTTCAAAAGTTTCATAAAGGGTATGAGTTTATCTCCAACAATGATGTAATAGTGCCATTTTATATAGAGGGAATGTTTGGAAGTAGATTTGCTAAATATGAGGGAACAGTTAAAAAATCTTTTTTTAGTCGTCGGAAAGTTACTGTTATTTTTGGAGAGAGTGTTTCTAAGGATATTGGGGTTGAAGAGTTAAA
>CAZBPU010000095.1:1793-3139 GCA_964493845.1 uncultured Sulfurospirillum sp. | reverse complement strand
CAAGCAGACAGAGGTTTAATAAAACTCAAACAGATGAAAGAGGAACAGAGAGTTGCTCTTATAGTTGGAAACAACAACTACACAAATTTAGGAAAACTTAAAAACCCTATCAATGACGCAAGACTTATGAAAAAGGTTTTGAAAAAGAGAGGATTTGAGATAATCTATAAAGAGAATGCTACAAAAAATGAGATGAAAAAATTAGTAAAAAAGTTTTCTCATAAGTTGGCTCGTGGTGGGATAGGTCTTTACTATTTCGCAGGTCACGGTGTGAGTGTTGATGGGCGTAACTATCTTGTAGGGATTAACTCTAGTATGGACGATAAAGATGAGGTGGAGTATGAAACTCTAGCACTGAATTACGTTACAAAAAAGATGAAAAATTCTGGAAATAGATTGAACATAGTTATATTAGACGCTTGTAGAAACAACCCTTTTGAAAGAGGTGGAGAAAATGGTTTAGCTCCTATATCAAATGCTAAAGGTATGTTTATAGCCTATGTAACAGAAGCTGGAAGTGTTGCTAGTGATGGTGGAAGTGGTAAAAATGGAGTGTTTACAAAGTATTTGGTAAAACATCTTCAAGAGAGAGGTGCAACCATAGAAAAAGTATTTAAAAATACTCGTGCAGATGTAGAAGATGCAACAGATGGCAAACAAAGCCCAGGAGTTTACAACCAAATAAGAGGAGATTTTTTCTTCACACTCCCAAATGGAACCGCGGATTTATCCGTGGCAGAAAAACCATCAAAATACAATTTTAACACAAAAGCCCCAACACATTTCAGCTTAACAATAAACACAACTCCTAGAGATGCAAGAGTATATATAACAAACATAAAACCAAAATATTATGATGGTATAAAACTCAAAAAGGGAACGTATAACATCAAAGTAAAGAAAAGTGGTTATTTGACAAAAGAGGGGAGTATAGAGCTTAGTCGTAGTGAGAGTATAGATATTATTTTGGAGAAAGAGACAACTGTTTATAAAGAAAAGCCTAAACTTAAAAAGAGAGTTATAAGTTCGAAATCTAAGGATTGGAATAAAAAAATATTTAGTGGAAAACGAAGCTACTCTAAAAATAGTTCAAACACTGTAAAAGATAATTATACTGGCTTGATTTGGCAAAAAAAAGGAAGTTCAAATCAGATGAGTTGGAGTAAAGCAAAAGATTATTGTTCTTCATTATCTAAAGATGGTTTTAGCAACTGGAGATTACCAACTATTAAAGAGTTACGATATTTAGCAGATAGAAAAAGATATAAGCCAACGGTAGATACTGCGTATTTTAACTCAAAAAATAGTTTTTATTGGAGTATTACTGAATATAAAGGAGACTCCTC
>CAZBPU010000095.1:0-1693 GCA_964493845.1 uncultured Sulfurospirillum sp. | reverse complement strand
TTAACTCAAAAAATAGTTTTTATTGGAGTATTACTGAATATAAAGGAGACTCCTCCAAGGCTTGGGGCGTCGATTTCTACAATGGCTATGACTATTACGACTATAAGTCATATGAAGACTATGTTCGTTGTGTTGTGGGCAGATAGTGATGATAGTAAGTTTTAGTGAACTTTTCAATGCTTATACAAAATGTAAAAAGAATAAAGCAAATACTATAAATGCAATACGCTTTCAAACAGATTTAATTACAAATCTATGGGAACTTTATTATGAGATAAATTATAAAACTTATGAACCTAAAAAGTATATATGTTTTCTTGTTCAATCACCAAAATTGAGAGAAGTTTTTGCTAGTGATTTTAGAGATAGGGTTGTGCATCATCTTTTAGTGAATGATTTAGAGCCACTTTTTGAGTTAATATTTATACACGATAGTTATAGTTGTCGTAAAAACAAAGGTACTCATAAAGCAGTTAAAAGAGTACAACAGTTTTCTAGGAAAAGAGATAACACTTTTTATATGCAATTAGATATAAAAAACTTTTTTTTGAGTATAGATAAAAATATTCTTTATAAAAAAGTCCCTCATCATAAAAGTTTACTTTACACAGTATCTTCAAAAGGTTTACCAATAGGAAATCTTACAAGTCAATTTTTTGCAAATGTATATCTTGATATATTAGACAATTTTTTAAAAAGAGAGTTAAAGGTAAAATCTTATGTTAGATATGTTGATGACTTTGTACTTTTTAGTTCCTCTAAAGAACAACTATTAAAACAAAAGAAATTAATAGAACAATTTTTAGAAAAAAAGTTATCTTTACAATTAAGAGATGACTACAAGATAGCTAAAGTAGAGAATGGTATAGATTTTTTAGGATATATAATTAGACCAAAATATATGCTTATAAGAAAAAGAGTAGTAAATAATTTTAAATATAAAAAGATGCAGTTTTTAAAAAATGAGTTTGATAGCAATAATAGTTGTTCGGTAGAGAGTGCTAAAAAATTTAAACAGATGAATGCCTCTTATTATGGTCATTTTAAATGGGCAGATAGTTATAGGTTAATACAAAAATATAAAATGGAGAGTTGGTTATGAATAAAAAAATTGTAGGATTATTTCTAGCATTAAGTGTTTCACTTATGGCAAAAAATATAGTAGTAGATAGTGAAACAGGTTTGATTTGGCAAGATAGTAGAACTATTGTAAAGAAAAACTGGAGTGGTGCTAAAGGGTATTGTAAAAACTTATCTCTTGGTGGCTATGATAATTGGAGATTACCACATATAGATGAGCTTATCAGCATAGTAGATACAAAGAGAAAAAGTCCAGCAATAAAAAAGATATTTAAAAATACACAATCTAGTTGGTATTGGAGTTCTACTGAATATAAAGGACACTCCTCTAAGGCTTGGTACGTCTATTTCCGCAATGGCTTTGACTATTACGGCAATAAGTCAGATGAGGGCTATGTTCGTTGTGTTGTGGGCAGACAGTAATTTTGAATTTTGTAATTTAAGAGTTTTTTGAAATAGGGGTATTTTTTCGTCGTTTGAGTAAAGAGTAACTGCAAACTTGTTCGTGGCGATTTTTTTGGAAAGTTTGAATAGCCACGGATAAATCCGCGGTTCCGTAAAAAAAGTTACGATTAGCACTTTATGATACTATTGGAGAATAGCAGATAGATAT
>CAZBPU010000094.1:0-7300 GCA_964493845.1 uncultured Sulfurospirillum sp. | reverse complement strand
ATACAGAGGTTGTAGAAGTTAAATTTGATAATGAGAAAATTACAGCAGAAAAACTTATAAAAGAGTTTTGGGAATTGCACAATCCTACTCAAGGAAATAGACAAGGTAATGATATAGGTAATAACTATAGAAGTGCCATATTTTTCACTAATGAAACACAAAAAAATATAGCAATTAAAACACGAGATGAGTATCAGAAGTTACTTAGTAAAGCTAGCTTTGGTAAAATCACTACTGAAATAAAATTACTAAAAAAGTTTTATAGTGCTGAAGATTATCATCAAAACTATCTCAAAAAAAATCCTTTTGGATATTGTCCCAATCATAGAACAGGTATAAAATTTGGAAAGAAAATGCAAAATGACTCTTTTATAAAACCCTTGGGAGGAAAAGAGATAGTTGTTATTGATGCACCTTATTGTCCTTATTGTGAGAAGTTTGAGAAAGATGTAATATCACAATATAAAGGGGATATTTCATTAAGAGTAGCAAATAGTGATAAACTCAAAGGATTTAAACTAAAAACTAAACTTGTTGTAACTCCAACGATACTTTTTATAGAAGAAGGAAAAGAGATTTATGCTCATGTTGGATACATGGATAAAAAAGATTTTTATAAAGCTCTTGGAGAGTTTAAATTAGGTGTTAATAGTGAAGCATTTAATGTTGCATTTAAACAAGGGACAGATGGTAGATACTGCAAACAATATAACATATTTAAAAATACACCTGATGGTGTTTTTGTAGATAAATTATCAGGTGATATACTTTTTGATACAAAAGATAGATTTAATTCACATTCAGGTTGGCTTAGCTTTTTTAAAGCAGTGGATGGTTCAACCATAGAGAATAAAGATACAAGTTACGGTATGGTAAGGGTAGAAGTTATAGCTAAAAATAGTGGTGTTCATTTAGGACACGTATTTAACGATGCTCCAAATGGAAGAAGAAGATTTTGTATAAATGCCACAGTTTTAGATTTTGTTCCTAGAGATAAAATGTATTAGTTATTTTAAAAAAGGGTGTAAATTAATTTACACCCTTTTTTTGTAGTTATTTAGATTCTTGCTCTTTTTTATACGCCATAATCATAGAATAAGCTTCATCTTTAAGTCTTAATTTTTCTTTTTTTAATCCCTCAAGAGCTAGTTTTTCCATATGCTCACGACCTTCTTCAACATCTGTTATTTGCTGATCTAAACCATTGTGTTTCTCAAAAATTTTAGCAAAATGTGCATTGCTAACTTTGATTTCTGAGATAACATCTCTATATTCATGTAACATTTTTTCTCCTTTTTAATGAAGTAATTATATCAAAAAAGTAGTTAACCAAAAGTTAATATAGAGGATAATTTTAGTGAAAAAGAGGTCTGTTAGATTTATTGGTGGATTCTATAACAGCTATTGCAATTGCATATTCACCATCATGAGTTATACTTAGTGAGGTATCTATAATTTTAAATTCATCTATGATATGTTTTGAGAGTGTAAAGTATGGTGCTTTTTTTTCATCTTTATAAAGCTTTATATCAAAAAAACTACATTTTTCACTTATTCCAACTCCTAAAGCTTTACTGATAGCTTCTTTAGCAGCCCAGTAGCCTGCATGTGAAGTTGTTGAAGATGAAAGTTTTATTTCATTTTCATTAAGAAATCTTTTAAGCGCTTTGTCTCCAAAGCGCTCTTTTAGTCTTTCTATTCTACTTATTTTTACAGTATCTATTCCTATCATTATTGGACAACAAAATCTGTAAAAAATATATTGTTTACTTGTCCATCAGCAAGGACTTCGTTTATACTATTTACTATTTCATCTTTCAAACGATCCTTACCTTTTATAGTACTAACTTCTTCAAAAGTTTTTGATGATAGTGTACGTATAATGATGTCTCTAATAAGAGCTTTTTTCATATCCATTTCTGCTGAAAGTTCTTGTGAACTAAGTTCAATATCAAGAGATACTTTTAAGTATTTGCTACCACCTTCACTAAGTAAATTTACTACAAATTGACTCATTGGGTACATAGGTCCAATCGTTAAGTAATCACTAGATCTTTTTCCAACTTTTCTTTTAGTAGGAGCTGATTGAGTATTTTGTTGCGGTTGAGACATTGCTTCATCATTATCACCCATTAGAAAAAACGCTGCTAATCCACCACCAATTAATAGAACAATTAAGAGTACTACTATTAAAATTAGTACCATATTCCCACCAGATTTTTTTTCTACAACTTCTTCTGTTTCTTCAGCCATGCCCATTCCTTTGGTATTGTTTGATTCTTTTTTAATATGAATAAATTTAAATTAAATTCATATTATCTAAAGTACGACCTTACGGTTGTAGTTCTTAACATATATCGTTAAATTATACGAAAAGTTTAATAAAGATGTGATAAATTACATCCATTCTATAAGTTTTGAGACTTCGTCTATCTCAAAACATTTTATGCCCTTTAATGTTTCTGATGGTTTTGAAGGTACTATTGCTTTTGTAAAGTGTTGAGATTTTGCCTCTTTTAGCCTTTGGTCAAGATTAAATATATCTCTTATATCTCCAATAAGACTAACTTCTCCCATAAAAATTGTATCTTTACTAATAGGTCTGTTTCTAAAACTACTTATAATCGCTGCAATTATTGCTAAATCAGCTGATGTTTCTGTTATCTTAATTCCACCAGTAATATTTATAAAAACATCATATTGATTAAATGGTAAGTCTAGTTTTCTCTCCAAAAGAGCAAGTAACATAGTCAATCTATTGAGCTCATACCCAGTAGCACTTCTTTTAGGATTTGCATAACTACTATCGCTTACAAGAGCTTGAACCTCTATGACGATAGGACGACTTCCTTCCATAATAACTGTGATAGCAGAACCTGCTTGTGCACTTCCTCTAGTAAAAAACTTTTTAGATATGTCTTTTGCACTCATAAGTCCTTCACTTGTCATCTCAAAGATACCAACTTCACTTGTACTTCCAAAACGATTTTTAAAACCTCTTAGTAGTCTAAGTTCACGGGAACTATCACCTTCAAAATATAAAACGGTATCAACCATATGCTCAAGAACTCTAGGTCCAGCGATTGAGCCTTCTTTGGTAATATGACCTATAATAAAAATAGCGATTTGATTCTCTTTTCCCCATCTCATAAGTTCAAATGTAATTTCACGTACTTGAGAGACACTTCCAGGTGCTGAGCTGATTTTTTCACTATATATTGTCTGTATTGAGTCTATAACAAGTGCTTCATAATTTCCACTTGAGAGTTCAGCTAAAATAGCATCAAGGCGAATTTCACTCATTAAAAATAGATTGTCATAATTACTACCAAGTCTATCTGAACGTAGTTTTATCTGTCCTGCTGATTCTTCACCACTAACATAAAGTACTTTTTTATTATCTTTTGCTAGGTTTCCTGCTATCTTTAAAAGTAGAGTTGACTTTCCAACACCAGGACTTCCCCCTATAAGAGTAAGGCTTCCACTTACAATACCACCACCCATAACAAGATCTAGTTCACTATCACCTGAACTAAAACGAGAGATTCTATCTTGTTCTACTTTTGTTATAGAGATTGCTTTGTTTGATGGAGATGAAGAGGTGCTACTTTTTATCTCTTTTAATACTTCTATCTGTTTTGAATTTAGTTCTAGAAATTCTTCCCAAGCTCCACAACTTGGACATTTACCCAGCCATTTTGCATTTTGAAAGCCACAAGCTTGACACTCAAAGAGGCTTTTTTTCTTTGCCATTATTCACTCACAAATATACTATCAAGTATAATATCTATAAACTCATCAGGATTAAAAGGAATCAAATCATCTTTACTCTCGCCAACACCAACATAAATGATAGGTAGTTTTAGCTCACGAGCAACTCCAAAAAGGGCTCCACCTTTTGCTGTACCATCTAGTTTTGTGATTATAATGGCATCAATCCCTACTATCTCATTAAATGATTTTGCTTGATTAATAGCTGAATTTCCTTGCGTTCCATCTAGTACTAATATTTTTCTATGAGGTGCTCCATTTTTTGCTTTTCCACATATGCGAACTATCTTTTTAAGTTCATTAGAGAGGTTGGTATGGTTATGTAAACGACCAGCAGTATCAATGATAACATTGTCAAAACCTTTTGCAATTGCTGAGCTTATCGCATCAAATGCAACTGCAGAAGGGTCATGATTTTGTTGTGTATAAACAATAGGAATTTCAAGTATATTAGCCCAACGTTTTAGTTGTTCGATTGCCGCTGCTCTAAAGGTATCACTTGCTCCAAGTAAGACTTTTTTACCATTAATTTTATAATTGTTTGCCATCTTAGCAATAGTAGTTGTCTTTCCTGCACCATTTACACCTATGACTAAATCAACAAAAGGTTTATCTTTTGATGGCTCTTTAGATTTATAGATAAAGTAAGCTTTCATAACACGTTTAACATCATCTCTTTTGACTGTATCTTGAGGAGGAAGATAGTAAATCATCTCTTCAACTATTTCATAAGGTACATCAGACTCTAATAGGATTTCTTCGAGTGTTTCTTTGTCTATTTTGAGTACTTTTTCAGGAAGTACTTCTCTTATAGCTCCAACAGTTTTACTTAAACCTTTTTTGATAAATCCAAACAAGTTATAAAACTTTCTTTATATCTTCTTCTATCATCTCTTCAGGAACAGCACCTGTATAGTGTTGAGAATAGTTACCATTTCTATCATATATGAGCATAAAAGGTATACTTTTTACTCCCCCAACTTCTTTTGCAAGTTTAAAGTTATCGTCAGAGTTTGTAATTATAAATTTTATATTATTATTTTTCATAAAGTCTGTTACGTATTCATTTGACTTATTTTCCTCTAGAAGAATGCTTATGATTTGTATATCTTTTTTATATTTTTCTTGAAGATTATTTAAATGAGGAATTTCTGCTTTACATGGTGGGCACCATGTAGCAAAAAAGTTTACCAAAACTACTTTGTTCTCATAACCTTTAAAAATAAATCCATTTTCTGTTTTTGTTACTTTTATCTCTTTACCGTTTGTATCTTTAAGTATTATTCCTCTATCTTTCTTTTCAGGCACTACTTGTTGTTGTGTTTCACTTGTTGGTTTTTTATCTTTTTCACCACCACATCCTGTAAAGATGAGAAGAGTTAAAATAGCAGTTAATAATATTTTCATTTGATTCCTTATACAATTAAAGATGTGATTATACCAAAAAGGTTTTTATAAATGAATAAAAAAAACTCATTTCGTCAATTTGCAAAGAAAAAATTGAAAAACTATATGAAAATTAGTAGATTTAAAAGAGATAAATTTGTTGTTAAGAAATTAGAGAGTTTAATTATTGAAGGTAAATATAAAAATATTTTACTTTATATTCCTCTTAAAACTGAGGTTGATATAATGCCATTAATAAGAAGAATTAGACCAAAAACAAATATTTATGTTCCATTTATGGAAGGTGTCAGTTTTAAGATGGTAAAATTTAGACTGCCTCTATTTAGGAAAAAGTTCAATATAAGAGAACCTAAAAATTCTTATGCAAGAGTCCCTAATATAGATTTGGCAATAGTACCAGTCCTAGGGGTGGATGGTGCTTTTAAACGTATTGGTTTTGGAAAAGGGATGTATGATAGATTTTTTGAATCCCTACAATCCTCTCCAAAAATTGTTTTTGTACAACTTGGAGAGTGCTTTACACAAGAGTCTATATGTGAAAGCCACGATATACGAGCAGATATATATATAACCCCATATAAAAGTAAAAAGAGGAAAAAATGATATCAGGATTAAGTATAGCTGCCGCTGCTGTAGTAGGCGGAGCAGTGGGATTTTTTGTGGCAAAAAAAATAAATGCGGCAAATTATGAAGTGTACGTTGCTCAAGCGAAAGCGAAAGCGAAAGCGATAGAGTATGAAGCAGAATTAGTTCTTAAAAACTCAGAAGTAAAAGTAAAAGAAGCAGAACATAATGCAAAAAGAAAGTATGAAGATAAAACTTTTACTTACAAGCAAGAACATCTTGAGAAGATGAATGAGTTAGAGAAAAAAGATAAAAATATTAAAGAAGATTTTAAAAAGCTAAACAAAGAGAAGAGTGATTTAGGTAATCTAAAAAAAGAGGCTAAAGAACTTTATGATGAAGGTGTAGGACTAAAAAATGAGTATGAGATAAAAGTAGAAGAAGCTTTACATGTACTTGAAAGTTCAGCTGGACTTACAGAAAGAGAAGCAAAAGAGATAGTACTTAAAAAAGTAGAAGAAAAATCTCGTTCAGACATTGCTCACATGGTTAGAAAAGCAGAAGAAGAAGCAAAACAGGACGCTAAAAGAAGAGTAAATTATATACTTGCTCAGGCTACTTCAAGGTTTGCAGGAGATTTTGCTGCTGAGAGATTGATTAATGTTGTTAATATAAAAGACGATGAGTTAAAAGGTCGTATCATAGGGAAAGAGGGAAGAAATATAAAAGCCCTTGAGATGTTATTGGGTGTAGATATTATTATTGACGATACTCCAAATGCAATCATACTTAGTAGTTTCAATCTTTATAGAAGAGCAGTAGCGACAAAAGTAATAGAACTTTTAGTTGAAGATGGAAGAATTCAACCAGCTCGTATTGAGGACATATATGAGAAAGTAAGAGATGAATTTGATCAGAGCTTAATCGAAGAGGGAGAAAATATCCTTGTTGATCTAGGTCTTACAAAAGTACACCCTGAGATAGTTAAACTTATTGGTAGATTGAAATTTCGTGCTAGTTATGGACAAAATGCACTTGGGCACTCACTTGAAGTTGCTCATCTTGCAGGTATTATTGCAGCAGAGTGTGGAGGAGATGAAATACTTGCGAAAAGAGCAGGAATTCTTCATGATATAGGAAAAGCATTAACTCATGATTTTGCAGGAAGTCATGTTGATTTGGGTGCTGATATATGTAAAAGATATAAAGAAGACCCAGTTGTTATAAATGCTATATATGCTCACCACGGACATGAAGAGGCAAATAGTGTAGAATCAGCAGCAGTATGTGCAGCAGATACGCTTTCAGCTGCTCGTCCAGGGGCAAGAAGAGAAGTACTAGAGAGTTTCTTAAAACGTGTAACTGATATTGAAGAGATAGCAAAGTCAAAACATGGAATAAAGCAAGCTTATGCGATAAATGCAGGTCGTGAGATAAGAGTAATAGCAAATGCAAAACTAGTAAATGATGATGAAGCTGTACTTCTTTCTAAAGAGATTGCAGAAGAGATAGAAGATAAAGTACAGTATCCAGGTGAGATAAAAGTACATGTTATTCG
>CAZBPU010000093.1:0-7366 GCA_964493845.1 uncultured Sulfurospirillum sp. | reverse complement strand
GAAGACATACTCCATTCTTTAATAACTATAGACCACAATTCTATGTAAGAACAACTGACGTTACAGGTTCAATCACACTTCCTGAGGGAACTGAGATGGTTATGCCTGGTGATAACGTAAAGATTAACGTAGAGCTAATTGCTCCTATCGCTATGGAAGAAGGTACTAGATTTGCAATCCGTGAGGGTGGTAGAACTGTTGGTGCTGGTGTTGTTTCTTCAATCGAAAAATAAATAAAGAATAAATAAAGTGGGAAGAGTAATCTTCCCTATTTTTAAAGGCAATTTAGATGACTATCAAAATAGGATTAAAGTGCGTTGAATGTGGAGATATAAACTACACAACAACAAAAAATTCTAAGACATATACTGAAAAGTTTGAAGCTAAGAAGTATTGTCCAAGATTGAAAAAGCACACACTTCATAAAGAAGTGAAACTAAAAAGTTAATTATATCCCTCTTCGGAGGGAGATAATATTATGTAGGGCAGTAGCTCCAATTGGTAGAGCTACGGTCTCCAAAACCGTAGGTTGTGGGTTCGAATCCCTCCTGCCCTGCCACTTAAAGGTAAAGGTTCAAGATTTCTTGCCTTAGCTTTAGTAGCGCGTGAATTTTTAAGAGATTTACTTCTTAAAAATATGAAATAGGAATAATTATGGAAAAATTGGTAACTTATTACAATCATTCTAAAGTAGAACTAGCGAAAGTTATTTTCCCAATAAAAGAACAGATTAGAAATGCTTTCATATCTGTTTTTGTTGTTGTTACTGTTGTATCACTATTTCTAGCATTGATTGACTTGATCATGTCTTCTAGTTTATCTGCAGTGATGTAGGTTTGAAGATGGATCATAAATGGTATGCAATCCAGACTTATGCTGGAAGTGAACAAGCAGTTAAAAGAGCAATCGAAGAGATTGTTGTTAACAACTCAATAGAAGATAAACTTAAGGCAATCATAGTTCCAACTGAAGATGTGATTGAAGTTAAGAATGGAAAGAAAAAAATAACTGAAAGAAGTCTATATCCAGGGTATGCATTTGCACATCTTGATTTAGATACAAGACTTTGGCATATGATTCAATCATTGCCAAAAGTTGGTCGTTTTATTGGAGAGTCTAAAAAGCCTACTCCTTTAACGGAAAAAGATATTCAGGTAATTTTAGAAAAAGCAGAGAAAAAAGGTGCACCAAAACCAAAAATCTTCTTCGAAACAGGAGAGAGTGTACGGATTACTGAAGGTCCGTTTGCTAACTTTACAGGTGCGGTTGAAGAGTACGATATGGAACATGGTAAGTTAAAACTTAATGTTCTTATTTTTGGTAGAAGTACACCAGTAGAGATTCTCTACACTCAAGTTGAAAAAATAGTTTAAAGGAACAGTCTTATGGCAAAGAAAATAACAGGCGAAATCAAATTACAAATCGCTGCCGGAAAAGCAAATCCATCACCTCCAGTAGGTCCAGCTCTTGGACAACAGGGTGTTAATATTATGGAATTTTGTAAAGCATTTAATGAAAAAACAAAAGATAAAATGGGTTATAATATACCAGTAGTTATCACTGTTTATGCAGATAGAAGTTTTACTTTTATTACAAAGCAACCACCTGCAAGTGATTTAATTATGAAAGCAGCTGGAATCAAAAAAGGTACTGATAATCCACTTACAAATAAAGTTGGAAAGTTGACTAAAGCACAAGTTCTTGAAGTTGTAGAGCAAAAAATAGCGGATCTTAATACTAATGACCGTGAGCAAGCAGCTAAGATAATTGCAGGGTCAGCAAGAAGTATGGGCGTTGAAATAGTAGATTAATTTTTCCCTTAACCGCTTAGGGTAACAAGCGGAAGCAAAATTGCGTGGAGATATAATAATGGCAAAAAAAGTAACAAAAAGATTTCAGGAATTACTGAAAAAAGTAGATGCAGAAAAAAAATATTCTGCAGCAGAAGCTCTATCAACTGTAAAAAGTTTGGCTTCAGCAAAGTTTGATGAGACAGTTGAGATTGCATTAAAATTGAATGTAGACCCAAGACATGCTGACCAAATGGTTCGTGGTTCTGTTATCCTTCCTGCTGGAACTGGTAAGAGTGTTAGAGTTGCAGTTGTAGCAAAAGATGCAAAAGCAGATGAAGCAAAAGCAGCTGGTGCGGATATAGTTGGTGCAGATGAACTAATAGCAGATATACAAGCTGGAAAGATTGACTTTGATGTTTTAATCGCAACTCCAAATATGATGGGACTTGTTGGTAAAGTTGGTCGTATTTTAGGACCAAAAGGTATTATGCCTAACCCTAAAACTGGAACTGTTACAATGGATGTAGCTAAAGCAGTTGAAAATAACAAGGGTGGTCAAGTAAATTTCCGTGTAGATAAACAAGGAAATATTCATGCAGGTATTGGTAAAGTTAGTTTTGATGAAGCTAGTTTAACTGATAACTTTAATACTTTTATGAGAGCGATCAATAAGCTAAAACCAGCGGCTTCAAAAGGTAAGTATATTAAAACTGCTGCACTTTCATTAACTATGAGTCCATCAGTAAATATGGATAATCAAGAGTTAATAGACTTAAAATAATATAGAATAAAAATAAAATCTTGATTGGAGATAGCTGAGGTCTTAGGACTTAAAATGAGAATTTTATCAACTCCGCTTGAAATCACCGGTCGGAAAGGAGAAAAAATGACAAGAAATCGAAAAGTCGAAATTGTTGGTGCAATAACTGAAGAGTTTAAAACTTCCGACGCACTAGTTGTATGTGATTTTAGAGGACTAGATTGTCCTGCTATAGAAGAACTAAGAACAGCAGCAACTGAAGCGAATGTAAAAGTTAGAGTTATTAAAAACTCTCTTGCTACAATTGCTATGAAAAATGCTGAGATAGAAGGAATTGAACTTAAAGACACAAATATTTTTATTTGGGGCGAAGATCAACTAGATGTTGTTAAAGTTGCAGCTAAATTTGCTAAAGCAAATGATAAGTTTGTAATAAAAACAGCTGTTATCGCTGGTGAAGTTTCTGATGCTGCTAAAGTTGAAGCTCTTTCTAAGATGCCATCACGTGATGAGCTTATTGGAATGTTACTTCAAACTTGGATGGCTCCAGTTACAAACTTTACAATTGGTCTTGATGCTCTTAGAGCAAAAAAAGAAGAAGAGTCTGCATAATTTCCTTTGTATATAAGGAAAACAGATAATTCAAATGGATAAAAAAGGTATAAAGCTTTTGGTGAGAACCTTAGCTTTAGATAGTGAATTTCCAAGGATTAAGTTCCTTGAAAATAAGAATAAGGATATAAAATGGCAATTTCTAAAGAAGACGTATTAGAATATATTTCAGGTCTAAGTGTATTAGAGCTTAGTGAATTAGTAAAAGAATTTGAAGAGAAGTTTGGTGTATCAGCTGCTCCAGTTATGATGGCTGGTGGTGCTGGTGATGCTGGTGCAGCAGCTGAAGAGAAAACAGAATTTGATGTTGTTCTAGTTGAAGCAGGAGCTAAGAAAATTAACGCTATTAAAGCTGTTCGTGCTATTACAGGTCTTGGACTTAAAGAAGCAAAAGAAGCAGTTGAAAGTGTTCCAACAGTTCTTAAAGAAGCTATCTCTAAAGAAGATGCAGAAGCAGTTCTTAAGCAGATTGAAGAAGCTGGTGCAAAAGCTGAACTTAAATAGTTTTAAAACTTGCAATTTAGGGGAGTTAACTCTCCCCTTAAAAAAACGTAATAAAAATCAAGTCGTGATAAAAACTACTATAGTTAGTAGTAAAAATACTTTCCCATTAAACAACTTCGTAAGGTAGACTCATGTTAAATAACCTTAAATCGGGAAACCGCCTAAGAGTGGATTTCTCAAAAGTACCAAGAAAAATTGACGTACCAAATCTTCTTCAAGTGCAACAAAAAAGTTATGAACACTTTTTAAATGTTGGTAATCCTGAAGCAGAAAGTGGTATAGAAAAAGTTTTTAAATCAATATTCCCTATTCACGATCCTCAAAATAGACTCTCTTTAGAGTATATTGCTTCTGAGATCGGAAAACCTAAATATAACGTACGTGAATGTATGGATAGAGGGCTTACATACTCTGTAAACCTAAAAATGAACATTCGCCTTATTTTATGGGATAAGAATGAAAAAACCGGTGAAAAAACCGGTGTTAAAGATATAAAAGAACAAGCAATATTTATAAGAGAAATTCCTTTGATGACAGATAGAACATCTTTTGTTATCAATGGAGTAGAAAGAGTTGTAGTAAATCAACTACATCGTAGCCCTGGTGTTATATTTAAAGAAGAAGAGAGTTCAACAGTAGTAAATAAACTTATTTATACAGCTCAAATCATACCTGATCGTGGATCATGGTTATACTTTGAATATGATGCAAAAGATACACTATTTGTGAGAATTAATAAGCGAAGAAAAGTACCAATAACAATACTTTTTAGAGCATTAGGATACAGCAAACAAGATATTTTAAAACTATTTTATCCAGTTTTAAATATAAAAATTAAAGATAATAAATTCTTGATGAATTTTAAACCAGAAAATTTTGTAGGAAGAGTAGATTTTGATCTTAAAGATGAAAATGGAAACTTGCTTATAGCAACTGGAAAAAGATTAACTAAGAAAAAAGCAGAAAAATTTGTAGAAGATGGAATTAAATACGTTGAGTATCCAATAGAGACTCTAGTAAATAGATTTTTATCATCTCCAATTATAGATAATGAGAGTGGAGAGGTTCTTTTTGACACTCTAACTCAACTTGACGAGACAAAATTAACAAAAATGATAGAGCAAGGTTGTGAATCAATCGAGATTGCTAATGATTTAGCAAGTGGTGTTGATGATGCAATTATAAACTCTTTTATAGCAGATAATGAGACTCTTAAACTCCTTCGCCAAACTGAAGGTATTGAAGATGAGAATGATTTAGCAACTATTAGAATTTATAAAGTAATGAGACCAGGTGAGCCTGTAACAAAAGAGGCTGCTAAGTCTTTTTTCAATGACCTCTTCTTTAATTCTGAAAGATATGATTTGACTAAAGTTGGTCGTATGAAGATGAATCATAAACTTGGTGTTGACGTTCCAGAATTTGTAACTGTTATGACAAGTGAAGATATTATTAAAACTGTTAAGTATTTAATCAATGTTAAAAATGGTCAAGGCCGTATTGATGATAGAGATCACTTAGGAAACAGAAGAATTAGATCTATTGGTGAACTTCTTTCAAATGAGTTACATACTGGTTTGATAAAGATGCAAAAAGCTATTAGAGATAAGTTTACTGGATTAAGTGGTGGAACAGAAGAGTTAATGCCTCATGATTTGATAAATTCAAAGATGATTACAAGTACTATTATGGAGTTCTTCTCAAGTGGACAACTTTCACAGTTTATGGATCAGACAAACCCTCTTAGTGAGATAACTCACAAAAGAAGATTAAGTGCACTTGGTGAAGGTGGTCTTGTAAAAGAGAGAGCTGGATTTGAAGTGCGTGACGTTCATCCTACTCACTATGGAAGAATTTGTCCTGTAGAGACTCCAGAAGGTCAAAATATTGGTCTTATCAATACTCTTGCAATGTACGCAAAAGTAAATGATCTTGGTTTTGTAGAAGCACCATATAGAAAAGTAAAAGATTCAAAAATTTTAGATGAAATTATCTATATAACTGCTACTCAAGAAGAGGGACTTGTAATTGCTCCAGCTTCAACAATAGTAGAAAATGATGAAATTGTAGAAGATTTGATAGAAGTTAGACAAGATGGCGAAATAATTCTTATAGAAAAAGAGAAAGTTGATTTGATTGACTTATCATCTAGTATGGTTGCTGGTGTTGCTGCTTCATTGATTCCATTTTTGGAGCATGATGATGCGAACCGTGCACTTATGGGTTCAAATATGCAACGTCAAGCAGTTCCTTTAGTATGGACAGATGCTCCAATGGTTGGAACAGGTGTTGAAGCTGTTTCTGCTCGTGATGCATGGGCTTCAGTTAAAGTAAAACGTGCTGGTATTGTTGAAAAAGTTGATAATAAAAATATATATGTTTTAGGTGAAGATGAAGGTGGTGCTTTTATTGACCACTATGGATTACAAAAGAACTTAAGAACAAATCAGAATACTACTTTTACTCAAAAAGTTATAGTTAGCCAAGGTACTAAAGTTGAGAAGGGCGATGTTATAGCTGATGGTCCAAGTATGGATCAAGGTGAAATGGCAATCGGTAAAAATGTAATGGTTGCATTTATGCCTTGGAATGGTTATAACTATGAGGATGCTATTGTTCTTAGTAAGAAGATGATAAGAAATGATGCATTTACTTCTGTTCATACTTATGAAAAAGAGATTGAAGCAAGAGAGCTTAAAGATGGTGTTGAAGAGATTACTAAAGATATTCCAAATGTAAAAGAGGAAGATCTAGCTCATCTTGATGATAGTGGTATTGTTAAAATCGGAACTTATATTAAGCCAGGTATGATTTTAGTAGGAAAAGTATCTCCTAAAGGTGAAGTTAAACCTACACCAGAAGAGAGATTACTACGTGCAATTTTTGGCGAAAAAGCTGGTCATGTTGTAAATAAATCTATGTATGCAGCAGCTTCTATGGAAGGTGTAATTGTAGACGTTAAAATATTTACAAAAAAAGGATATGATAAAGACCCTCGTGCAATTCAGGCTTATGAAGAAGAGAAAGAGATTCTTGACCGTGAGCATCATGACAAGCTTTTAATGCTAGATCGTGAAGAGATGCTTCGTATTAACTCTTTGTTATCAAAAAATAAGTTAAATGAAGACCAAGAAGTTAATAAAAAAGCTTATAAAAAAGGTGAAACTCTTAAAAAAGAAGATTTAGAGCATGTAAATCGTTTTTCACTGAATGCAATTGTAAAAGCATTTGATGATAATACTCAAAAAGAGTATAAAGATCTTAAATCTTATTTTCAAACAGAGAAGAAAAAACTAAAAGAAGAGCATGATGAGAAGTTAAATGTTATTGAAAAAGATGATATTTTACCTAGTGGTGTTGTTAAGTTAGTAAAAGTTTATATTGCAACTAAGCGTAAGCTAAAAGTTGGTGATAAGATGGCCGGACGTCACGGTAACAAAGGTATTGTATCAAATATTGTTGAAGAAGTTGATATGCCTTACCTTGCAAGTGGTGAGAGTGTAGAGATAGTTCTTAATCCACTTGGTGTTCCAAGTCGTATGAATATCGGACAGATTTTAGAGATGCACTTAGGACTTATAGGAAAACGTTTAGGAAACCAGATTGCAGATATTTTTGAAGAGAAAAAAGGTAACTGGATTAAAGAATTACGTGAAACTATGATTAGAATTGCAGATGTTGCTAAACTTATGAATGC